>CAZHHY010000094.1:0-7243 GCA_964532375.1 uncultured Muribaculaceae bacterium | reverse complement strand
AGAACCTTCTCTATGATAAAGCCACTGTTTTCGGTAGTGTTTCTTTTAGTAACACTAGAGAACCCCAATCCAGCACCAACATCTTTCAACTCTCTACTACCAACATTGGAGGTCATTATTAGAAGCGTATTGCGGAAGTCAATGTGGCGTCCGTTACTATCTGTAAGCCTTCCCTCGTCTAAAACTTGTAGTAGTATGTTGAAAATATCTGGATGCGCTTTTTCTATCTCATCTAATAAAATTACAGAGTATGGCCTTCTTCTTACTTTCTCACTCAATTGGCCACCCTCGTCGTAGCCTACATATCCTGGAGGCGCTCCAATAAGCCTAGAGAGTGCGAATTTTTCCATATATTCACTCATATCTACCCTTATAAGGCTATCTGTAGAGTCAAAAAGATACTCTGTGAGCATTTTAGCTAGCTGAGTTTTTCCAACCCCTGTTGGGCCCAAGAATAGGAATGTTCCAATTGGTTTATTTGGGTCTTTCAGGCCAGCTCTGTTTCTTTGGATAGCCTTTACAACCTTTTCTACAGCTTGGTCTTGACCAATAATTTTCTTGCGAATTTGCTCGCCCATTTGGCTAAGCCTGTCGCCCTCTTTTTGTGCAAGACGCTGTACTGGTACGTTAGTAATCATAGAGAGTACTTCGGCAACATCACTTTCGTCTACCACATCGGGGTTAAGATTTTTTTCCTCTTCCCACTTTGCTTGAGCTGCTTTAAGCTCGACAATTTTATTGTTTTCTATATCACGTATTTGTGCTGCTTTCTCAAATTCGTTTTTTGCGGCAACCGCTCTTTTTTCTTCTCGTAAAGAGTTGAGTTCTTCTTCTAATATAGAGATGAAAGTGGGAACTTTAAGATGTCTTAGATGTACTCTTGAACCCGCCTCATCTAAAGCATCTATGGCTTTATCTGGCAGGCATCTATCTGTTATATATCTTTGAGAAAGCTTTATACAAGCAATTATTGCTTCGTTTGTATATTTAACATTATGGTGCGTCTCATACCTCTCTTTAATGTTTGTAAGAATTTCATAAGTCTCATCATAAGTAGTTGGGTCTACTAATACCTTTTGAAACCTTCTTTCTAAAGCACCATCTTTTTCAATAAATTCTCTGTATTCATCTAGTGTTGTAGCACCTATACATTGAATTTCTCCACGAGCAAGAGCTGGTTTAAGCATATTTGCAGCATCTAGGGAGCCCGAAGCACCACCAGCACCAACCAAAGTATGAAGCTCATCTATAAATAGTATAATATTAGGGTTTTTACCCAGTTCATTCAAGATTGCTTTCATTCTCTCTTCGAACTGTCCTCTGTATTTTGTTCCAGCAACAATAGAACCAATATCCAGCGATATTATTCTTTTGTTAAGCAGAGCCCGAGACACTTTTTTTTGTGCAATTAATTGAGCTAAACCCTCGGCAATAGCAGATTTACCTACGCCAGGTTCTCCTATTATTACAGGGTTATTTTTTTTACGACGCCCTAAAATTTGAGCTAGCCTATCTATCTCTTTCTCTCTTCCAACTACAGGGTCTAAGTTCCCTTTTTGAGCGGCAGCTGTAAGGTCAAATCCAAAGCTATCTATAACCGGAGTGTCAGACGAAGGTTTTGGTGGTTTTACAGCTTTATGAGGCATTTCTGGCCCCGAATTTCTTGGTTTATCAACTTCATCGTCAAATGCAGCCGAAGATAAAGGACGTGAAATTTGCTGGCCTTTTAATGTAGCTTTAATACTATCGTAGGTTACTTGATAATCTTTTAAAATATCTATTGAAAAAGCATCGCCACCTCTCATAATTGCTAACAAAAGATGGAGTGGCCCTGGTTTGTCTATTTCCATCGCTTTAGCTTCTAGATACATTAATCTAAGAGACCTCTCGGCACCTGTAGAAAGGCTTATTTTATCTGATTGCTCAAATGGCACTATATCTCCCACTCTAAGCTTTTTTTCTATTTTATCTTTTAAGATTTTATAATCTACACCAAATTTCATTATGGTTTCGAAGGCCGAGTTGTCTTGATGGCGTAAAATGCCCATAATCAAATGGTCTGTAGTAATAGAGTAACTACCCATTCTCATAGACTCCTCTTTGCTATAAGAGATAATTTCGTTAAGTTCGTTTGACAATTGAAGATTCATAAGGATAAAAAATGTTTACTATATGTACACAATAAAGACAATTATATTTTCAATTTGTTCAAGAGATTTTTTCTTTGTACATTAGCACCTCTTTTTTAAATTTCAAATGACAAATATAAGATGATTCAAGAATCTGAGAATAACTCAAGAATTATTAAAATTAACATAGAGGATGAGATGAAAAGCGCCTATATCGATTATTCGATGTCGGTGATTGTTTCTAGAGCTCTCCCCGATGTTCGTGACGGGTTAAAGCCGGTGCACAGAAGAGTGCTTTATGGAATGTACGATTTAGGCCTTTCTTCTGGTGCCGGATTTAAAAAATCTGCTCGTATTGTAGGTGAGGTGTTAGGTAAATATCACCCACACGGTGATATTAGTGTGTACGAAGCAATGGTTAGGATGGCACAGGAATGGAGCCTTCGCTATATGCTTGTAGATGGGCAAGGAAACTACGGCTCTATAGATGGCGATTCAGCAGCAGCAATGCGTTATACCGAGGCTAGGTTCAGAAAGATAGCAGAAGAGGTTTTAGCAGACCTAGATAAAGACACAGTAGATTTTAAGCCCAATTTTGACGACTCTCTTACGGAACCCACGGTTATGCCTGCAAAAGCTCCATTGCTGTTACTTAATGGCGCTTCGGGAATTGCTGTAGGTATGGCAACTAATATGCCCCCTCATAACTTATCTGAAACCGTAGATGCAATATGCGCATATATAGATAACAGAGAGATTACAACAGAAGAACTACTAGAACACATTAAAGGCCCCGATTTTCCTACAGGTGGAATAATTATGGGTTACCAAGGCATTAAAGATGCTTTTGAAACAGGCCGAGGACGAATTGTTGTAAGAGCAAAAACCGATATTGAAGTAAGTGACAACGGAAGAGAGACAATTGTTGTTACCGAAATTCCATATATGGTTAACAAAAAAGAGCTTATAGAGAAGATTGCCGAACTTGTAGAGGATAAAAGAATAGAAGGGATTTCCTATATAAATGACGAGAGCGATAGAAACGGAATGCGAATTATAGTTCGCCTTAAGCTTGGAACAGTTGCCAATGTAGTGTTGAACACTCTATTCAAAATGACTCCAATGCAATCTAGCTTCTCTGTCAACAACATTGCACTTGTAGATGGTAGACCAAGACAGTTAAATCTTAAACAACTTATAAAGTACTTTGTAAGACACCGCCACGATGTTATAGTTAGAAGAGCCAAGTTTGAATTAGAACAAGCTCAAAAAAGAGCGCATATACTTCAAGCTCTTCTTGTTGCATTAGATCATATAGATGAAGTAATCTCAATTATTCGCTCGTCTAAAGCGGTAGATGAGGCGAAAGAGAGATTGATGGAAAGGTTTACTTTCTCTGAAGCTCAAGCCTCGGCAATAGTAGAGATGCGCTTGCGTCAACTTACAGGGCTAGAGAGAGAGAAACTCCAAAATGAGTATGACCAACTAATGGCTCTTATTAATGAGTTAAATAGCTTGTTGGCCGATGTGGTATTACAAATGCAAATGATAAAAGACGAACTTATAGAGTTAAAGAAAAACTTTGGAGACGCTCGTAGGTCAGAGATTATTCCATCTGCAGAAGAGTTTAACCCAGAAGATTTTTACCCAGACGAAGACGTTGTTATAACAATATCTAGGTTAGGGTATATAAAACGTACTCCATTAATCGATTATAGAATTCAGAATAGAGGCGGAGTAGGAGCAAAGGGAAGCAGTACTAGAGACGAAGACTTTATTGAGCATATTTATGTTGCAAATATGCACAGCACAATGCTCTTTTTTACTCAAAATGGTAAATGTTTCTGGCTCAAGGTATATGAAGTACCAGAGGGCTCTAAAGCCTCTAAAGGTAGAGCCATTCAAAATGTGCTAAATATTAGCCCAGACGATAAAGTTCGCGCATATATAAACGTTCCAAAACTAAACGACCCAGAATACATAAATAATAATTTCATATTACTTGCTACCAAAAAAGGTACTGTTAAAAAAACCTCTCTTGAAGCATACTCTAGACCTCGTGTAAACGGAGTTAACGCAATAACTATTCGCGAAGACGACGAGCTATTAGAGGCGGTTCTTACAAATGGAAAGAACGAAATATTACTTGCAGCCAAAGCTGGTAAATGTGTTAGATTCAACGAAGAACAAGTTCGCCCAATAGGTAGAACAGGTGCCGGAGTAAGAGGTATCAACGTTGAAGATAATGACGAGGTTATTGGAATGATTTGCATAGATCCACAAGCAACTGAAGAGGAACAAAGACATATTTTTGTAGTTAGTGAGAATGGCTATGGTAAAAGATCTCTACTCGAAGACTATAGAATAACCAAAAGAGGTGCTAAAGGTGTTAAAACAATTAACATTACCGAAAAAACTGGCGCACTTATTGCTATAAAGGGTGTGAATGACGAAAACGACCTAATGATTATTAATAAATCGGGCATAACCATTAGAGTAGCAGTATCTAATATTAGATTAGCAGGTAGAGCTACCCAAGGAGTTAGGCTAATAAACATTAAAGAGGGAGACAGTATTGCAGCTGTGTGCAGTGTTGGTAAAAGCGAAGAAAAACTCACAGAAGATGCCTTAACAGACATTTAACGAACTAAATATATTGTTAATTTTAAAATCTGAATATCCAAATGAAAAAATTATTTATTGCTCTTTTGCTGTTTGCCGGAATACAGTTAGGAGCTCAAACTAAAGATGTTGCCGATGCTTTAAAGGCGTTTGAACGTGCAAAGAGCAATGTAGACAACCCCAAGAAAGCAACAAATCCTAAAACTTGGACAGACTTAGCTGCTGCCTATGCACAGGTTTATGATGCTCCAATTAAATCAATTTTACCCGGAGCTTCTCAAATGGAGACAAAAGTTCTTCTAAAAGATCAAAGAATTGAAAAATCAGAAGAGGTTGTAATGAACAATACTCCTTTCTTGGCCGATTTTTATTCAGATAAAATTCTTTACTATGGAAGAGGTGGAGAATTAGCAGGTTGGGTTGTTACAAAAACATACCTTGACGAGCCACTGCTAGTTAATAGTTATAATGCTCTTAATCAAGCTCTTAAGTTTGACGATAAAGGTAAAATAACTAAAGATGTAGCCATACAAATGGAAGCTCTTAAGGGCCGCTTTGTTAATGAAGCAATGAGCGCCTATGCTTTAGGCGACTTTAAAACAGCTTCTAAAGACTTTGAAATGGCTGCAAATATTTCGGCGCACGAGGTAATTGGCAAATTAGATACAACACTTCTATACTATGCAGGTCTTACTGCATTTATGGCACCAGAGCCAGATTATGATAGAGCTATTGAGTTTTTTAATAAAGCTATTAACAATGATTTTGATGCTGCCGGTGATGCATACTCATATCTTGCAGAATCATATAAAGCAAAAGCCGATATTGAGATGGCCAAAGAGGTTCTCAATAGAGGCTTTAATAAGTACCCAAGTGCTCAAAGTATTCTGGTATCACTGATAAATACTTATCTTGAATCGAATGACGATCCACAAAAAATTTTAGATCTCATACACCAAGCTCAAGTAAACGAACCAGTCAATGCAACATTGCATTATGCCGAGGGTAACGTATGGAAAAACCTAGGAGAGCTAGATAAAGCAATTGAAAGTTATAAGAGATCTGTAGAGATAGATCCTTCATACTACTTTGGTTTCTTTGCAATTGGAGCAGCCTACTATGATCACGCGGTAGATGTTCAGGCAAAAGCAGCCGATGAAATGGACGATACTAAATATGAGGCATTGGTTAAAGAGTTGGAATTAAATTTAGAAGCTGCAATCATTCCTTTCGAGAAATGTTTTGAAGCAAGTAAAGACGAAGAGATTAGAGCCGTTGTAGCCGAATATCTTAAAAACATTTATTTCCGTTTTAGAGAGAAAAACGACGAATACATGGCAGGATACGAAAAGTATAATGCTATCTCTCAAAAAGCAGCAAAACCAGAATAACTCTGTTATAGATATTAAAATAAAGGCTGTCCATTTGGGCAGCCTTTTCTTGTTTAAATATTGTCTGTTAATTTTTGAACTAACCTAAAATTTGAGAAGAATTCTCTTGCGAATACTCTAAGAACTGTGTAGGCAGGTATGGCAACTAACATACCTAAAACACCTGCTAAGCTTGCAGCAACAAGCATTACAATGAAAATCTCTAAAGGATGTGCTTTTACACTACTAGAAAATATAAAAGGTTGAAAAACAAAATTGTCTACTGCCTGGGTTGTAAGAAAGACAGCAGCCATCATAAAAATTAATGAACCAATTTCGCTTCCTGCAGGAATTTGAGTAGTAATTGCAATTAAAATGCTTATTGCCGCACCTATCCATGGACCCAAATAAGGAACAATATTAAGCACCCCCGTCATAAAAGCAAGAACTAAAGCATTTGAAAAGTCAAGCCCAACAATAAAGTGTAGCCCTAAAGTATTTAATGTGGTAATTGAGATAATTTGCACACTTACACCAATAAAATATCTTACTAATAGATTGTTAATAGAGGCAAGTGCCCTTTTTGCATTCTCTTCATACTTTTCAGGAAAAAGAGCAATTACAATATTATCGAACATATTCTGCTCTTTAAGAAAGAAAAAAGTAATAAAGAGTACTATTAGAACACCTAAAACAGTGTTTAGTAACAGCGACGCAACCGAAGCAAAGAGTGAAGCTAATGAAGATGTTGTAAATATTTTCTTTAACTCTTCAAAGAGTATGTTCTCTACCTTAAAGTCACTCCCAATAGATGGAAAAATTTTAACAATACTTTGATTGAATTTTTCAAAGGGTTCAGAGATTTTTATCCCTATTTCGGCAATATCTAGCGAGGCAATTTTCATAAAGAAAGAGCCAAGTAAGGGAGCAATAATAAAAAACAGAGAGGCAAAAATACCTAATAATGCAAGTAAAGTGACTGAAGCAGCTAATGAACGAGGTATTTGATATTGTTTAAATTTAACTTTGAGCATTGCATCCATAAGAGGCTTGCCCATTAGTGCAATAACAGCAGAGACAATAACATAGATTACAATATTACTAAAGTACCATGCAATAAAT
>CAZHHY010000093.1:0-7273 GCA_964532375.1 uncultured Muribaculaceae bacterium | reverse complement strand
CAAAATGCATAGATAACTTTAACCCCCAAATGGTTGCCGGGCACTCTTTGGGTGAGTTTAGCGCTCTTGTTGCAACAGGTGCAGTAAGCTTCGAAGATGGGCTAAAATTAGTAAGCACGAGAGCATTAGCTATGCAAAAGGCATGTGAGAGAAAATCATCTACAATGGCAGCCGTAATTGGTATTGCCGATGACAAAACAGAAGAGATATGCAGCTCAATAGATGGCATAGTTGTTCCTGCAAACTATAACTGCAATGGGCAACTGGTAATTTCGGGCGAAACCGAAGCAGTAGAAAAGGCTTGTGAATTATTAAAGGAAGCAGGCGCAAAAAGAGCTCTAATTCTGGCCGTAGGAGGTGCCTTCCACTCTCCATTAATGGAGCCTGCTAGGGAAGAACTTGCTGTGGCAATTGCTCAAACCGAATTCAAAATACCTATTTGCCCTATATACCAAAATGCCGATGCACTGCCTCATACTGCACCCCACCAGATAAGAACAAATCTTATCACTCAACTCACTGCTCCAGTACTTTGGAAACACAGTGTAGAGAATATGGTAAAAGATGGTGCTACTGAGTTTGTTGAAATAGGGCCAGGCTCTGTACTTCAAGGGTTAATCAAAAAGATAGCTCCAGAAAGCATCACAGGCGGGCATCAATAAAAACACTGTTTGTTTGAGACAAGATAACTATTTGTTTGAAACAAGATAGTTGAAAAAGGGAATCACGTCATCTCTCTTAGAGAACTTTACGTTATTTTCTATGAGGTATTTTGCGATTAGATCTTTCTGCTTTGGGAAAGCTTTTTCGAAGTTTTTCTTTGACGGAATGAGCAGCTTATTCTTAACAATTAAGTAAAGAAGTTCGTCGTAGATATACTCTACATTGCTAGTACCCTTTAATTTATCAAAGCGAGTATCGTTTTCAATTGCATTAATTTTAGAGATAGAAGCAACTTCTGAACTCCCACCATAGGCGCCCTCTAGTTTTTCTTGACCAATAAACATTTTGCGAACTAACCCCAAAGAAGCATTGGCATCTGTATTCAAAACTTGCACATAAAGATTGTTTATTTTTCTAAAAAAATACCTGCCAGTGCTAACCATATTTACTTTTTTCTCTGCATTTATTGATATTGTATCTCCCTCTTGAGAAATAATTCTTAGCGTTTGAGTAAGAGTACTTATATTAATCATTCCAGTATAATAATCTCCATTATCGAGAGAAACTCTACCCTCTTGATAGGTGTCAAAGATATATTGCTTATCAAAGAAAAACTGCCCCTCAATAATTTTTCCATCCAATACTTTTACAGTACCAGTCTGTGCTCTAGCACCCAATGATAGTAATAAAACTAAAATAACAAAGGCCAAATTTCTCATAAATAATTCATTAATTTAATAGACAATCAAATTTAGTCAATTTCCTTTTAATATTTAAAAACATGTTGTATTTTTGGGGTACAATAGATAGCATGCCAAATTACCACCAAATAGCGAAAGAGGTTGAGACTGAGACAGAGTGGGTAGGGTTCCTTGAAGAACCCTGCGCAAATTACTGGTGGAATATTTGTGTAATACCAAAATGAAATAACATCTCCGCAGATTTAATTCAGGCGGGGTGTTCTTTTTTTATACTCTATGGATTAAATAGGGTAAAAGCAGAAATAATACTTAGAATAAGTAATAACTATCAATAAATACTAATTATAAAACAAAGCTATGGCAAAAGAAAAGAAATTTATTACCTGTGACGGTAATTACGCCGCAGCACATGTTGCATACATGTTTAGCGAACTTGCAGCAATCTATCCCATTACTCCCTCGTCTACAATGGCGGAGTATGTAGATGAGTGGGCTGCTTTTGGCAAAAAGAATTTTTTTGGAGAAGAGGTAAAGGTAGTGGAGATGCAGAGTGAGGGTGGTGCCGCAGGTGCTCTTCATGGAGCTTTACAAGCAGGAGTTCTTGCTACCACATTTACAGCTTCACAAGGGCTTCTTCTAATGATTCCAAATATGTACAAAATAGCCGGCGAATTACTGCCTACAGTATTTCACGTATCTGCAAGAACACTTGCAGCACAGGCTCTTTCTATTTTTGGAGATCATTCAGACGTAATGGCAGCAAGGCAAACAGGTTTTGCAATGCTAGCCTCTAGCGGAGTTCAAGAAGCGTTAGATTTGGGGGCTGTAGCTCACTTGGCAACTTTAAAATCTAGAGTTCCTTTCGTGCACTTTTTTGACGGGTTCCGCACATCTCACGAGATTCAAAAAATTGAAGATCTAGATGTAGATGGAGTGAAGAAAATGATAAGTGAAAAATCACTTGCAGCATTCCGTAATAGAGCACTTACTCCAAATAAACCTGTAACCCGTGGAACAGCGCAAAACCCAGATGTTTTCTTCCAAGCAAGAGAAGCTAGTAACCCTTACTACGATGCAGTTCCAGATATAGTAGCACGTTATATGGGTGAAATAAGTGAACTTACAGGCCGCCACTATTTGCCTTTTGACTTTCATGGACATCCGGAAGCAGAGAATATCATCATTGCAATGGGCTCTGTTTGCGAGACTATCCGCGAAGTTGTAGATGCTCAAGTAGCTGCAGGAGAGAAAGTAGGGCTTTTAACTGTAAGATTATACAGGCCTTTCTCTGCTAAATATTTCTTTAGAGTTCTACCTAAGAGCGTAAAAAGAATTGCAGTGCTAGACCGTACAAAAGAGCCAGGCTCTGTTGGAGAACCTCTTTATTTAGATATTAAAGCAGCAATTGCAGAACTAGGAGGCAAAATGCCAATTATAGTTGGCGGTCGCTATGGTCTTTCATCAAAAGATACAACCCCTGCTCAAATGTTAGCAGTATTTGACAATCTTAAAATGAAAGAGCCAAAGAATGGCTTTACAGTAGGTATCATAGATGATATCAGTTTTAAATCATTGCCACTAAAAGAAGATGTAAACGTTTCTAAAAAGGGAGTTGTAGAGTGTAAATTTTACAGTCTAGGATCTGACGGTACTGTAGGTGCAAATAAAAACACAATCAAAATTATTGGAGAATCAACTCCTAAATATGTACAGGCATATTTTGACTATGACTCTAAGAAATCTGGTGGATACACTTGCTCTCATCTAAGATTTGGAGACACTCCTATAACCTCTCCTTACCTAGTGTCTCATCCAAATTTTGTAGCTTGTCACGTTACAACTTACCTTACAAAATATAACGTTCTAAGAGGAATTAAAAAAGGCGGCACTCTACTTCTTAATACTCTTTGGAATAAAGAAGAGACTCTAGAGAAACTTCCAGATTTTATTAAAGCAACAATTGCCAAAAAAGAGCTTAAGCTATACATTATTAACGCAACAATGATAGCAGATGAAATTGGCCTTGGAAATAGAACCAATACAATTCTACAATCGGCATTCTTTAAAATTGCAGACATCATTCCTTTCGACCAAGCTGTTAAAGAGATGAAAGATGCTGCCGAGAAATCTTATGGACTTAAGGGAGATAAGATACTCCAAATGAACTACGCTGCAATTGAAAGAGGCTCAGAAGTTGTACAAGTAGAAGTACCATGCGAATGGAAAAACATTACTGCCAAGTTCCGTCCTGCTACATTTGACAGACTTGCTCCAGATTGGGTAAGAAACGTAGCCGACGTAGTTAACTCACAAGAGGGTAACGACCTTCCTGTTAGCGCGTTTCTAAACCTAGAAGATGGTACAATTCCTGCTGGTACTGCAGCTTATGAGAAACGTGGAATTGCAACTCATATTCCTGAGTGGATTTCAGAAAACTGTATTCAGTGTAACCAATGTGCCTATGTTTGCCCACACGCAGCAATTAGGCCTTTCCTTATGACCGAAGAAGAGCAACAGAAAGCTCCAGAAGGAATCAAAAAAGTAACAGGAAACGGGGGCTTAAAACAATATAGCTTTACAATTCAGGTAACTCCTATGGACTGTACTGGTTGTGGAAACTGTGCCCAAGTTTGCCCTGCAAAAGAGAAAGCTCTTGTAATGAAACCTTTCGAAGAGCAAGTTCACGAACAACCAAATTTCGATTACCTTCACTCAGTAGTAGGTTACAAAGACACCGTACTACCAAAAACTCAAAGCGCCAAAAATCTACAGTTTGCTCAACCGCTTTTCGAATTTTCGGGAGCTTGCGCAGGTTGCGGAGAGACACCATATATTAAAGCAATTACTCAACTATACGGAGACAGAATGATGATTGCAAATGCAACTGGTTGTACCTCAATCTTCGGTGGCTCATTCCCTTCTTCGCCTTATACTACAAATAAAGATGGGAAAGGTCCATCATGGGCAAATTCACTCTTTGAAGATAATGCAGAGTATGGCCTTGGAATGCACTTAGGTTCTGAAAGAGTTCGCGAAAGAGTTGCTAAATTAATGGCAGACGGCATAGAGTGCAAAAATACTACAGCAGAGATGAAAGTATTGTTTGCCGAGTGGCTACAAGGTCGCGAAGATTTCAATAAAGCGAAAGAGGTTTCAGATAAACTTATTCCTCTTCTTGCTACTTGTAAATGTGAAATTTGTACCGAACTTATTACCCTTAAAGAGTATTTCTACAAACGTTCACAATGGATATTTGGAGGAGACGGATGGGCATACGACATTGGATATGGCGGGCTAGACCACGTGCTTGCATCTGGAAACAATGTAAACGTACTAGTACTAGATACAGAGGTTTACTCAAACACTGGCGGACAATCTTCTAAATCTACGCCTGCAGGTGCAGTTGCAAAATTTGCAACCTCTGGTAAAAAAATTCGTAAGAAAGACCTTGGTATGATGGCCATGAGTTATGGTTATGTATATGTTGCTCAAGTAGCAATGGGTGCAAACCACAATCAACTCTTTAAAGTTCTTAAAGAGGCCGAGGAGTATGATGGACCTTCTTTGATTATTGCTTACGCACCATGTATTAGCCACGGGCTAAAGAGTGGAATGGGAACTACCCAATTAGAAGAGAAAAAAGCAGTTGAAAGTGGATACTGGCAGCTGTATCGCTACAATCCAAAATTGGAAGAAGAGGGCAAAAATCCATTTACTTTAGATAGCAAAGAGCCAGATTGGTCTAAATTCCAATCATTCCTTGAAGGCGAAGTTAGATACACCTCTTTGAGGAAAACCTTCCCAGACCAAGCAGATGAGCTTTTCAAACTCACAGAAGAGCATGCGAAAAGGCGCTACAATAGTTACAAACGCCTTTCTACTCAAGAGTAAACGAAACTACTGCTAAGTATTAGTAGTGCTATAAAGGCATCAACAATAGATTGCAGTACTAAAATAAAAGAGGGTGACCATTTTTAGTCACCCTCTTTTATTTTATATAATTTTTTAGCTAAGAATTAACTACTTTTCTAGCGTTTTAAACACTAGTGCAGTAATCTCCCTCTCACGTTCAGTTGCCTTATTCATAATTTCTTGAGCCTCTTTTACTAACCTATTCGCAAGTTCTTTATCTTTAAGGTCAGATGAATTAATTTTCACATTCATATATCCTCCGAATACAGCAGCTCTTAGAGCCAAAGCCCCTACTCCGGCATCTGACACCGAAGTTATGTTGCCCTCTTTTACCATAGCCTCAATAAGATCGAACGCACTATATGCAACTTGCATTGTTCTTAAAGGTATCTCTGTTGCATACAAAGTAGCAGCCTGAATAGCACTGCTCCTTAACTCTTTTTCGGCATCTGTTGTTTTAGGAAGACCAAATGCATCAATTATTTTTTTGAATGAATTGGTATCTTCATCTACAAGATATAGCATCTCTCCCATAATCTTTTGTCCTTTTTCTGCCCACTGCGCATAGTACTCCCATTTATGATCCCATCCTGCTTTATGAGAAGAGAGATTGGCAACCATAGTACCCAAAGCAGCTCCCAAAGAACCCATATATGCCGATACCGAACCACCACCAGGAGCAGTAGATTCACTAGCAGTCTCATTTGCAAAGCCTTTACAAGTTAGATCTATTAATTTCTTTTCACAATTGTCTTCTAAAAGGTATTCAATTACCTTCTCTTTTGCATCAAATGGCTTTAAATCATCTAAACCCATAGATTTAACAGCTATCTTAATAATCTCTTCCTCGGAAATACCTGCCGAACGGCTCTGCTTAGCCAAATAATATTTGCCTGCATCTATTAAGACACTCTTAGGAATCAACCCAACAATCTCACTGCCCGTAACTCTAATACCGCGTGCAGCCGCTTTACTAACAACCTCGTCAAAGGCAATATGCACAGGAGTTGCACTAATGTTTGTCACATTCATAGAAACCTGAGCAATACCATACTCCTCTATAAACCAACCAATGGCCTTACAGCCCTTAAGAGTTCCCGGTGTCCAAATATCGTTCCCATCTTGGTCTTTCAACACCTTGCCTACAAGAGAGTCTCCCTCTCTTTTTTTACGCCCCTTCTCTCGAACATCGTAAGCTATAGCGTTGGCCCTCCTAGTAGAAGTTGTATTTAGATTATAGTTAATTGCAATAAGAAAATCTCTAGCACTAATTGCAGTAGCACCAGTATGAGCAACGTGGTCGTTAAAAACAGCAGGGCCAAAATCGGGCTTCCAATCTATACTTTCAAACTTAATTTTTAACCCTTCGTACTCTCCTTTCCTGCAATTTGCAAGATTTTTTCTTTCTGGTGCTTGTGCAGCATTTTCGTAGCAATATACTGGAATCTGTAACTCCTCGCCTACTCTTTTTGCGAGCGCACGTGCAAACACAACAGTCTCTTCCATTGTAACACCAGCTATTGGAATAAGCGGGCACACATCGGTTGCTCCCATTCTTGGATGCTCTCCAGAGTGATGCCTCATATCAATTACTTCTGACGCCTTTTTTATTGCCAAAAAAGCAGCCTCTACAACACATTCTGGCTCGCCTACAAATGTTACAACAGTTCTGTTAGTTGCATGACCGGGGTCTACATTTAACAGTTTAACGCCTTCTACTTGTTCAATAATATCTGTTATTTGCTTAATAACATGCAAGTTTCTCCCTTCACTAAAGTTAGGAACGCACTCAATAATTCTTTTATTCATTATAGTAAAAAATATTAAAAATCAATTTTCATTTAATAACTCAACTCCTTTTGGCATCATTGCCTTAAGCTTCGGAACATCTATTTCAAAATAATGAATTGCAAAGAGTTGCTTTGGCATTACAGTTTTAACCGCCTCTACAAACATTTGATCACTCATTGTATAAGGTAGGTTTTTAGGCATAAATG
>CAZHHY010000092.1:0-7311 GCA_964532375.1 uncultured Muribaculaceae bacterium | reverse complement strand
AAAAGATCTAAAACATAATCGGCAGCGGCAGTGGGGGTTTTAACCGATGTATGCGCAACCATATCTGCAATGTGTATGTCGTGGTCGTGGCCTATTCCTGTTATTACAGGCAATGGAAACTGAGCTATATTTAGGGCTAGTTCGTAGTTGTCAAAACAGATAAGATCTTGAGCAGAGCCACCGCCTCTTATAATTAGCAATAAATCGAAATTCTGCAAGCTCTCTGCCACCTGTTCCATTGCTCTTATAATGCCAGAAGGTGCACTATCGCCCTGCATTGGTGCTGTAAAAAGAGAAGTATTAAAAACAAAACCATAGTCGTTTTCATGAAGATGTTTCATAAAGTCTCTATAGCCTGCGGCAGTTTCCGAAGATATAATAGCAATATTGCGAGGAAGAGGATTAATCTCTATTGAAGAGTTTAATCCAAACATTCCCTCTTCTTTTAATTTTGCAATAGTTTGCTGCCTTTTAAGTTCTTGTTCACCTATAGTAAAAGATGGGTCTATGTCATAAATTACAAGCGAAAGACCATAAAGCGCAGAATACTGAACCATTACATTAACCAAAATAGAGAGGCCTTTTTCTAGAGAACGCCCAGTAGTGGTCTCAAAATATGGGCGAATAACTCTAAACGAAGAGGCCCATATTACCGCTTGGACTTTTGCTTTTACACCTCCTACCTCTTCTTTATCTATTAGATCTATATAGCAATGGCCAGCCGAATGGTATTTAACCTCGCCCGTTTCTGCCCTTATCCAAAACTTACCTGGAAGTGCCCCCTCTACAGATCTCTTAATTTTTTCTTGTAGCTCCCTTAAGCTGATAATCTCTCTATTAGACATTATTCACCACTTTATATGCTATTGGCACAAATATAAGCAATAATATTGTACCTTTGCAGTATCAATACAGCCATGAAAATTAGTCAAGCCATATTCGCAGGAAGCAGTATTAAATTAGATGACAGACCTAAACAAAGATTGCCCGAGTTCGCTTTTATAGGGCGTTCAAATGTGGGTAAATCTTCTCTAATAAATATGCTTTGCAGCGTGGGAAAATTAGCCCACACCTCGGGTAAACCGGGAAAAACAAGATTGATTAACCATTTTATGATAAATGAATCTTGGTATCTAGTAGATTTACCCGGCTATGGGTATGCAAAAGTATCTATGAAAGAGAGAGAGAGTTTAGCTGGTATAATTAAGGGCTATATCAATGGATCTGCAGAGCTACTCAATCTCTTTGTGCTTCTAGACTCTAGACACGACATCCAAAAAATTGACCTCAATTTTATAAATACTCTAGGAGAAGCTGGGGTCCCTTTTGCAATAATCTATACCAAAAGTGACAAACAAGGTATAAACGTATTGGCCAAACAGATAGAGCGCAACAACTCTATGCTTTCGCAATATTGGGAAGAGCTCCCTCCTATTTTTGCAACCTCTGCCGAAACTGGTTTTGGTAGAAACGACGTTCTAGATTACATCGAAAACCTCATAAATAACATAAAACCTTAATTATGGACCATCAACATAAAATAAAAATATTTGCTTGCAGAAGCTCACGCTATTTGGCAGATAAGATTGCTGCATCTTTGAAGCTAGAAATAGGTAAATCTAGCGTAACTGTTTTTAGTGACGGTGAGTTTCAGCCCGCTTTTGAAGAGAGTGTGAGAGGAGCAACAGTTTTTATTGTTCAAAGCACAATTCCGCCTACAGAGAATCTTTTTGAACTATTGCTAATGATAGATGCAGCTCGCAGAGCAAGTGCATATAAAGTTATTGCAGTAATCCCATACTTTGGTTGGGCTCGCCAAGATAGGAAAGACCGCCCAAGAGTTCCAATAGGAGCCAAAATGGTAGCAAATCTATTACAAGCAGCAGGTTGCGACCGAGTTATGACTGCCGATTTACATGCCGATCAAATTCAAGGGTTCTTTGATTTTCCAGTAGCTCACATCTATGCAAGCTCAATTTTCCTACCCTACTTAAGAGACTTAAAGCTACCAGGACTCTCTATTGCTTCTCCAGATATGGGTGGAGCCAAAAGGGCAAATGCCTATTCTCGTATTCTAGGATGTCCATTAATTGTTTGTCATAAATCTAGAGAGAAGGCAAATGTGGTAGGCTCTATGACAGCAATAGGAGACGTAGAGGGCAGAAATATAGTTATCATAGACGATATGATAGATACCGCTGGTACAATTACAAAAGCAGCAGATATGCTCATGGAAAAAGGAGCTATTAGTGTTAGAGCTCTTGCAACTCACGCAGTTCTTTCTGGCCCTGCATACGACAGAATAGCTAAATCTCAATTGACAGAGGTAATTATTTCAGATACAATTCCTATTTGCCCTTGCCCAGATAAGGACATGACAAAGATTAAAATTTTATCGGTTTCAGAGATTTTTGCCGATGTTATTGACAAAGTATATAACTACCAATCTATTAGCACAAGCTTTATTTTTTAATAATGTTCAATACAAATATTGACATACTATATGCTAACCTTGTAAAAGGTCTCTCCCAATTTTTTCACGATCAAGGGAAAGAAAAAGCTGTTTTGGGTCTTTCGGGAGGGATAGACTCTGCAGTTGTGCTTGCTATTGCAGTAGAGGCACTCGGGAAAGAGAATGTACACTGCATACTCATGCCATCTCCTTTTTCTACTCTTCATTCGGTTACCGATGCCGTAGAACTAGCTGGTAATCTGGGTGTAGAACACACAATAGTACCTATAGAGGCTATTTACAACAGATACATGAAAGAGTTTGAAGACCTTTTCTGTGGAGAGACAAAAGAAATTACTTCCGAAAACCTACAAGCTAGAATAAGGGGCGATATCTTAATGGCATATACAAATAACACTGGAGCGCTACTACTCAACACCTCTAACAAAAGTGAATTAGCCATGGGCTATGGTACTCTTTATGGAGACCTTTGTGGCGCAATAATGGTGTTAGCCGATGTCTATAAATTGCAAACATACAGTATTGCTAGGTATGTTAACAGCAACAGCGAAATAATTCCATTATCTACTATCACAAAGGAACCATCTGCCGAGCTAAGGAACGATCAAAAAGATAGTGATTCTTTGCCTAGATATTCTATCTTGGATCCAATTTTGCATGCATTACTAGAAGAGGGCAAAGAGCCCGAAGAACTAATTACTAATGGTGCCGAGCGAATCCTTATAGACAGAATTGTTAAGCTAATGAAAAACTCTTCGTTTAAAATTCATCAAGTACCTCCAGTTCTTCAAGTTGGAAACTATCCTCTATTACCCGAAAATAAATGCATTAAAAGTTTTTAACATATGTCATTAATATTCATATCTATAGCTGTATTAGCAATCGCTATTTTTCTAATGTCTTTTAATATCATTTTTAGAAAAGATGGCCAGTTTCCTGTTACCGAAGTTGGGCACAATAAAGAGATGAGAAAAAGAGGTTTAAGATGTGCTAAAGGAGAAGAGAAAGCTCTTTGGAGCAAAGCAAAAACCCCAGGTATTTCATACAGCCCACAATCTGGCTGTTCTTCACATTCTTGCTGTTGCGGCGACGAATAATATCGTAATTATTAATTACCTTTGCCACCATTATGAGTATAGTAGCTATAGTGGGACGTCCCAATGTGGGTAAGTCCACCCTTTTTAATCGTTTAGTAGGAATGAGGCAAGCTATTGTAGATGAGGTCGCAGGCGTTACGCGTGACCGTCACTATGGTAGCTGTGAGTGGAATGGCCGAGAGTTCTCGGTAATTGACACAGGTGGGTATGCCACCAATTCCGACGATGTTTTTGAAGAAGAGATAAGAAAGCAAGTATTGCTTGCAATAGACGAGAGTGATTTAATAATTTTTATGTGTGATGTTAACACCGGTATTACAGATTACGACTCCGCTATTGCAGACATTCTTAGAAGATCTAAAAAGCCGGTTGTGGTTGCTGCCAACAAGGTAGACACTGGCGATAAAATGTTTTACATACACCAATTCCATGCTTTTGGCTTAGGAGACCCATGGGCTATAGCGGCAGCAAGCGGTAGTGGCACAGGAGATTTGCTAGACAGAGTTTTAGAGTTGCTACCCCAAGACCAAGAGAAAGAAGATAACGTCAAAGAGATTCCACACATTGCTATTGTGGGAAAACCAAATGTAGGCAAGTCTTCTCTTACTAATGCCCTTTTAGGCGAAGAGAGAAATATTGTAACTCCAGTAGCTGGAACAACCCGAGATTCAATCTCTTCTTATTATAATAAATTTGGGCACGAGTTTATGCTAGTAGATACAGCAGGGCTCAGAAAAAAGGTGAGAGTTAAAGAAGATCTAGAGTTCTACTCAGTTATGAGATCTATTAGATCTATTGAGTATTCAGATGTTTGCATTCTTATGATAGATGCACAAGAGAATATAGAGCAACAAGACTTAGCTATTTTCAATCTTATAATAAGAAATCGAAAAGGTTGTGTGATTGTTGTGAACAAATGGGACACTATTCCAAACAAAGAGTCTAATAGTGTGAAAGATTATACAAAACAAATAATGGATCGCATAGCTCCGTTTAATGATATCCCAATTGTATTTACCTCTGTAATAAACAAGCAAAGAATTCTTGATGTTCTTAACGAGGCAGCAAGAGTATCTCTTAATAGAAAACGTAGAATAGCCACGTCTAAACTTAACGAAGCAATGCTTCCAGAGATTGAGAGCTATCCACCTCCTGCTATAAAGGGAAAATACGTTAGAATTAAGTATGTAACACAACTGCCCACTCTCACTCCAGCGTTTGCATTTTTTTGCAACCTGCCACAATATGTGAGAGAAGATTACAAAAGGTTCCTCGAAAATAGACTTCGCGAAAAATTTGATTTTTGCGGTGTACCTATTCAAATTTTCTTACGCCAAAAATAGCTAGCTATTAAGCTATAGGAGTTTTAGCCGGAATATTTACTATAAAAGAGGCACCCCCAAGATCTTTGGAAGTCTCGTAGTGAATATTTCCTTGGCTTTGCTCCATAATGCTACGGCATATTGCAAGACCTAAGCCTGTTCCGCCAGATTTTGTAGTGAAATTGGGTTTAAATAGGCGATGAGTCAAGTTATCTGGCACTCCGGCACCACTATCTTCTACTGTTACAGTATAACTATCTTCACTCTTATCAAGAGATATTTTAATTTGTCCGCTCGCCTGTGATTCTACTGCCTGCACAGCGTTTGAGAATAGATTCACAAACACTCTAGTAAGCTGAGTTTTCCTGGCAAGTATAAAAGCGTCTTTAGTACTACTTTTAAAAGAAATTGAGATATTATCTCTAGTATTAAATAGAACTATTTGTTCTCTTATTAAGGAGTTTAGGTCAAAGTTAGTTAGATCTTCTGAGTAAAATCTAGAGAAACTAGAGAATTCCCCTGCTGCATCAGACAGAATATCTATCTGTTCAATTAATGAGTTAGCTAAGGCATCGAATCTCTTAGACCAATCTGCCACACCTTGGTCTTTCATTCTTACCATATGTTGAATACTCAATCTCATAGGAGTAAGTGGGTTCTTAATCTCATGAGCAATTTGCCTAGCCATCTCTCTCCAAGCTTGCTCTCTCTCTCCCTGTGCTAGCCGTATAGTACTTTCATTAACATCGTCTACCATTTTGTTATAGGCAGCCACCAAGATTCCTAGCTCATCTCTATTGGTGTAGTCTATGTATTCTGGTTTTTCCGAGATATCTAGCAACTGCATCTTACGACTAATCTCAATTAATGGGCGAGATATAGAGTTAGACAATGCTATACCAATAAAGATAGCTCCTATCAATAATAGCAGATAAATATTGATAATAGCCGCAATTATAGTTGAGGCATCTTTTCTAAAGTTGCTCTGCCTAGAGAAGTATGGGATATTAACAATTGCAATTAGCTTGCCTTCTACATTGAAAAGTGGAGCATACAAAGAGTAATAGGTGAGTTGCCCCAATTTTTCTTTATTCACAAATTGCTTCTTATTGTTATGGACAATTTCATTAAATGCCAAAGGGTTCATTCTAGATCCCAAAAGGAATCTGTCGAAAATTTCTGTCCTAGTAGTTCTTAGCAAAAGCCCATCGGCTCTATATATATTTATATCTATTTGAGCTGTATTAGAGAGCCGGTTCATAGTTTCTAAGAGCTCTAAGTTGTTAAATTGAGGGTCGTTATATCTTTGAGCAAACTTGCTATGATAAGAGAGAGTGCTTTGTGCCGAATTCATTTTCTCTTCCATTTGAGTAATAGTATTCTGCCTAAAATATCTTACAGAAAACCAAATACTACCCGCTCCGAGTGCCAATAATGCAAATACTAATGCTCCAATTATTAGTATCATTATTTTCCATCTAAAAGAATTTTTAGGAACATTATAGTAAAAATTAACCTTCCTAAATTGGAAAAACCCAAGTATAAACAGAGAATAAAAGAGCATAAGATAAGAGAAAGAGACCATGTAGGGGAAAATAGATCTTTCTGGCCTAGACATAATTATTACATTTTCGTCAGATATTTTATTGACGAAATGGATGTAGCCCTCGCTTCTTTTCATTTGATAGCCATTTTCAAACTCTTCCTTGTTGTATATAGGGTAGTTAAACGACCCACCATACGATACTAGCCTACTATTGAGATACTTTCCATATGAGTAACCCGAGGGAATGTTGAACCCCTCAATTTTTTTATGATCCATAAGCAAGTCTGGATAGCCTATCGATTCCCTTAAGAATTTGCTATCTAGCTCTATATAGAGCCTATATTCTACTCCCAGTTTATAAAAACTAAATACACCTAAGTAGCTCACCCTACCATTATAGTTATTCATATAGAAAAACCTAGAATTCCCTGCTAACTGCATCCCATAGCGGGCAATTTCTGTCTCATAGTAACTGTTACAATGTTGAGGTGGGGCATCTACAGAAATATCTGTAATTAAGATAGTGCTTTCTAGGCATGCAATTAGCCTCATATCATAACGTTGCATTATATTCCAAAAATAGGCCTCTGTGAGTCTATTATGAACAACATCTAGATTTTTGTTTACAACATCTATATCTTCGCTCATTGTGACTAACAATGCAACCATTGGGTCTTTCTCTATGAATTTTTCATAGCCCATTAGTTGAAGTTCCATGTTGAGATCTCTCTCTACAGACATTTTTGTAGTCCAAACTCGATTCCTGTTTAACTCTTTATTAAACCCAAAAGTACTAACTGTTGCAAGTGTATAAAGAGAGATAATTGAGATATAAATTATAAGAGATTTACGGCTTAGAAGAGGGAGCCTTAT
>CAZHHY010000091.1:0-7348 GCA_964532375.1 uncultured Muribaculaceae bacterium | reverse complement strand
AACAGCTTTAGATTTCATAACATCTCCCGTAACATCCAACACATTTACTCCCTCACGGGTAGCAATAAATAACAGATTATTGTACAAAGTAAGCCCCTCGGCATCTGTGCCAACCAAAACTTTCTTAAGTAATTGCTTTGTTTGTAAATCATATACTGCAACATAAGATTTTGGATATATCCAAAAGCCATTTGGTGCAACCTCATAATCGTAATCCCAGTTAGTTACATAGATTCTTGCATCTGTAACAATAGCTGCTCTTGGAGAGGCTAAACCATTAGTTATTGGTTCGGTTACTATTTTCGCTGTTTTTGAATCTATAATTTCAATCTTATCGGGGTTGTTACAAATAAGGAGAGCTTGTTTGTTAGGAGCAACTGTACCCGAAACAACTGTAGCTCCAATGGCTACACCGTTTGCTTGCTCATAAACCCTGTTCTGAATGGTTCCGGTAGTTTCGTCGTAAAGCGAAATACTTGCAGAGTGCTCTGTAAAGTTCCCTTGGTTTATAACAATAACTTTTTGATCCATAGGAGTATATGGCTCTGAGTTATCATTTTTAGAACAAGCTGTAAAAGAGAGTACCACAATAGCTCCCACTAATAATTTTAAAAAATCATTTTTTTTCATTTCATCTAATATTATTTAATTTATCTATCTTTTATTTTCTTTCTTATATTCTATTTATCGATTTCTTAATTTTCTCCTTTTAACCTACATATAGCTTTAGCCTTCAGCTCTTTTAAATCATATTTCTAAAAAAAATATCTTAAAGCCAATTGCCAATTTCTCCCTGGCATTGCATAGAATTTAACATTCTGGTAATATTCATTTGTAATGTTCTTGAGCGCAAAATTTAAAGAGTAATTATTTATCCCCAATTTACCTTTATAGGCGAAGCCAATATCTACTAAGAAATATGAATCCAAAACATCGAATATATCTAGAGTAGTTCTTTTACCTGTATATAAAAGGTTTACAAAAGAGCTAAAATCACCTCTACTTACTGTAAAAGAGCTCTTAAACGAGTGTTTCGGTTGAAAAGCAAGCTGTTTCCCAATAGAGGGATCTTCGTTCCATAACCCTTTTATCATTCTCACATTGGTGTAACTGTAATTAGCGGTGGCTCCCACGTTCCATGGAAAAAACTCTCTTTTAAAAGAGAGACCAAGCTCGGCACCTTGCGAGAGTACCTCTGGAATATTCTGAGGCCTCCATACCTGGCCGGCAGGTAGCCATCTAATCCAATCACTTACCTGGCTTCTGTATAGAGTCAAAAATCCAGAAAGCGAACTATTTCTTATAAGCCAACTATAGTCTACCCCACCCTCGGTAGTGAAAGACTTCTCGCTCTTAAGGTAGGTATATGTTCCACCCCAATATCGGTCGTTCAAAGAGGGAACCTTGCTGTTTCCAGAGAGAGCTGCCCTTAATGCTAGAGTGTGCCCATGTGAGCGAATTGGAATATATTTCAAATCTAAAGAGGGCATAAAAGGCACTTCACTATTCGTAACCCAACCTGCTCTGGCCCCAGCTGAGACAACTAGATTAGAGATGTTGGCAGGGCTGTACCTAGCAAGAAAGAAAAGATAGGCTCGGCTCTCTTGTACTGAATCTGAAAATGATTTAGCCGATGGTACTGTATATTCATACGAGCCCCCTCCTTTTAAAATAAACTGTGAACTGGAATATTGAGCCTCGGCACTCCCTAAAAACTTAGAAGCCTCTATTATATCTTCTTTATATCTTTCATAATCATTTGCAAAAGAAACTCTTGCACTATACGCTAATCTAGATCTTGCTCCACTGTAACTAAGCGTAGTTCTTAAATTTCTGTCTAAAACAGAGGCATAGGTTTCTGGCCTATCGTTTAGTGAAACAGAGGGTTGAATCTCTCTATCGAATGAGAGATACCATAAGTTAAAAGAGAGAACAGATGAATCTCTGAATTTCTTGTAAATCTCTTGCAACACTCCCCCATTGATGTATCCGCTGTTATTAAGGCGCTCCTTAGGAAGCCCTAGTTTTGTGTTGTTCAAGAATGAGTAATCATTTTTTGCCTCTGTATAAAAGAAGCTTGTGCGAGATTCGCTCATTTTATTTGAATATCTAAGTGTAGCACCAGTATAGAGAGTAGAGTAGCTACCTGCGCTCAAAAGCACATCGCCACTATAGCCCTTTTGCCAGCTAGGTTCTGTTTTTAGTTGCAAACTGCCACCAATACTTCCATCGCCATATAGTACAGAGTTTCCACCAATATGAACATCTAGTTTGTCAAAAAAGTAGACAGGAACATGCGAGAGATTAGTTTGTCCCAATGTTGGAACTGAAAGGCTCATGCCATTCCAAGCAACAGAGGTATGCGAAGATGAAGTACCTCTAACTGAAAGATAAGATGCTGCACCCCTACCATACTCCTTAATGTATATTGAGCTTTGCTCTTTAATATAATCTGCCAAAGAGCTGGTTTTCATTTGAGAGAGAATCTCTTGAGAAGCACGCTGCACATTTGTACCCACAGCAAAAGAGCTATTTGGCGCAGTGCTTCTTCGAATACCGCTGCTAATAATTACAGAGTCTATATTGTATTTCTTGATAGTGTCAATGATAGGAATCCTATCTGGCATTGATTCGAGATGACAAATAACATCATGCGCCTGTAATGTACCAGCGAATACTGCAATAAATGCAATACAAACAAAAAACCATATAAAAGATATACTCCTGTACATCGCGCCCTATCTCCCGAAAGTTCGATTAAAATGTTAGGCCTCTAGCAGGTTTTCTGACTTAGCTTTTACTTTCGCACCTTCCCGCCGTTTTTGGCAGTGGTTGGGAGGCGAAAAACCCATTTGGGCAAGCATTACAGCAGCGGGTACTGTTTCCGAATTACACGGAATTCCCTTTCTAGTAAGTCCTGCAAAGTTAATTAATTAATTTAATTTTGCGAGGGTTCTAAAATTAACTACTTTTGCAATCCCAAGTTTACCAAGAACAACAACTGCCCGGATGGCGGAATCGGTAGACGCGCTGGTCTCAAACACCAGTGACCGCAAGGTTGTGCCGGTTCGATCCCGGCTCCGGGTACGAAAAAAGCCTTGTAATCAACTGATTACAAGGCTTTTTCACTTTCGCGGAAGACAGAATAGGGACAAGCTGTGAAATATGAACTACCTTACAATTTTAATAGCTCCTTCTAACACTTTTTTGTCGTTTAAGAACCACTCCTCGCTGCTATGGGGATCTCCGTTGAATCTCCATTTGAATTTTCTATTGAATTTAATTTTGTCAGAGGAGCCATCTCCCCAATAAATAGTTAACTCTTCGTTAGAGTAGCTTTTTGCCCCGTCTAACTCTCCAAATCGCAAGATATATACTCCTGTACAGACGTCTCTACTCAGCTGAAGACCATAAAATTGAGGCGCATAAGCTTTGGTTGAAAGGGCGTACAAATCGTTGCTGCACTTGTACTCTACACCTCTGTATAAAGCTTTAATCCCACTTGTATCTATTGATTTAGGATTATCCTTATTGAGCAGATCAACGCCACCTGCGTCTAAAACCTGAACACTAAAGACAACAGGAGCTATGTCCCAAATTTTGCCTGTTGGAAAAATACTCTCACACGATAACAGCCCTAAAGCCATTACTACTAAGAGCAAATACTTTGTTTTCATATTACAATACCATTAAAAAAAAATATAAATACAAATATATCACTAAAAACAGATATGCTATACAACAAGCAAGTGCTATAATCCACAAATGAGCTTCCCGCCAATTTGTTAGCCAATCTAAGCTCAGTAGAAAAAAGCAGATACACTTCCAGCTAGGACACCTAATGTCAAGCAGATGAGAATCCATTTTAAAAGATATAATAAAGAGGATAGTCTCCTATCCTCTCTCTATTTCTAAGTGTTTGCTTTTTAAGAACACTCATTGATTATATATTAAATCTCTTCAAACCTTGCTGTAAAGAACCTTAATTGCTTGGGCTCGTATACGAACTTAAGGCCTTTAATATCTTCTTTATGTTTGTAAAGTTTAATAACTGCATCGGCAACTAAATCCATGTGGCTATATGTATATACACGGCGTGGAATAGTTAAACGAACTGTCTCTAATTTTGGGGCGTGATTTTTTCCTGTAACTTTATCTCTTCCTCCAGAAACAATACCACGCTCCATAGATCTCACTCCAGATTCTACATAAAGGTTTGCGGCAAGACTTTGTGCAGGTAATTGCTCTTGAGTTAAATGCGGGCAAAACCTACGAGCGTCTAAGAAAACAGCATGGCCTCCAACTGGCTCTACAATAGGAACACCAGCCTCTAGCAACCTTTGTCCCAAATAGCGCACTTGTTTCACTCGGTGCTGAATATATTCAAACTGCATAGATTCTTTTAGTCCTATGGCCATAGCCTCCATATCGCGACCTGCCATTCCACCGTACGAAGGCATGCCTTCATAAACAACCACCAACTCTTTGGCTTCATTGAAAAGCTCCTGGTCATTCATGCATAGAAAGCCACCAATATTTACTAGACAATCTTTTTTACCACTCATGGTGCAGCCATCTGAATAGCTAAACATCTCTAGAACTATCTCGCTAATAGATTTATTGGCAAAGCCCTCTTCTTGCTCTTTTATAAAGTAGGCATTTTCTACGCAACGTGTTGCGTCGTAAAATACTTTAATTCCATATTTATTGGTCAACTCTCTAACTTCGCGCATGTTTTTCATAGAAACTGGCTGCCCTCCGGCAAGATTCACAGTTACTGCCAAACATACGTAAGCAATATTTTCTGCGCCTTTTTCTTTGATAATAGCCGCAAGTTTTTCAACATCAATATCTCCTTTAAAAGGGATGTCTAAGCCTGCATCGTGTGCTTCGTTGCGAATAATATCTACAAAAATTCCACCATTACGTTCTTGATGATAACGAGTGGTAGTGAAATACATATTGCCAGGCACATATTGCCCCGGCTTTATTGCAATTTGCGAAAGCAAGTTTTCTGCCCCACGGCCTTGGTGAGTAGGTACTATGTGTTTAAACCCAAATAGTTCTTGAACAGTTTTCTCTAGGTGTTTAAAGTTTTTACTACCTGCATATGCCTCGTCGCCAATCATCATTCCGGCCCATTGTTTATCACTCATAGCGTTAGTTCCGCTATCGGTAAGTAAGTCAATATAAACATCTTCTGAGTCTATCAAAAATGTGTTGTAACCTGCATTTTTGATTACTTGCTCGCGCTCTTCACGCGAAATCATTTTTACAGTTTCTACGCTCTTAATGCGGAAAGGTTCTGCTGGATAAAATTCTTTATTCATAAATAATATTTAAAAATGTAAAATGTGCTCTATCTACTTACAAACATAAAGATAAAAGCGTGTTTTTCATAGCTAATTTTATTTTATATCTAAAAAAAGTATGAATTTAGTTGGTTTCAAACCCTTAAGTAAATCAAAATAACTCATTTTTAATTGACCCTCATTTGCAATTACCTGCGTAATACTTACTGTTCTAAACCCACCTTGGCGTTGCATGATTATATTGATTGAATTATCTTGAGAATGATTCCCAGAATGAAAGCCCAAAATATTATCGCAAGTTAGATTATTTTGGTTTTTGGCAAGAAAATTTGACAACCAATTTTTGCGTAATTCTTTTTGCTCTTGATTATATAGTGCCGAGGACCAAATATGAGCTTTATCTTTTTCTGGTTGCCTAAAATGCTTATTCCTACCATCCCATATAAATTCTGTAAGATCTACAATTTTTCCATTTAATTGCCTAATAGCAACAATAGTAAATGGCTCAACACTCTGTAAGTCTTTCTCTGAAAAAAAATCATTTGCGCAGAGTTCAGATTTAGTAAACTCTAAAAGTATTGTACCTCTACTAACAGTGTGGTAGCTCTGTTTTTTATGGACCATATAGCCACCATTAAGCAAACAGTTAATTTTGCCTTTGTTACTAATTGCAATCCAAGAACCACCAGCTTCTTCATCTTTAGGATATGCTATACTAATAGTGCCATCTTTATAAATTGCAGGCGGTAACGTTGGCCTGCTTTCTCTTTCATCTCGGTTAGAAGTAAGCACAAAGGTGCCCTCAATAGTTGTTGGTATGTATGTTACTGTACACATTTGTCATTTATTTGAAAGTGAACCTGCAATATAGTTTCTTTCAACTTCATTCCCATAGCTTTTTTTATTTTCCTAATTGTTTGCAACCCACAGAACAGCTTATCCCAAATCTATTGTTAAGCCAGGCGAAGTTACTTACAACGGAGTTGTTTTTGTTGCAGCTAACCCTACTGGTGGCGATATAGTACCTCGTTTGATGTACGATACCAATGAATACACCCTTAACAAAGCTAACGTAGAAGCTGCTGCCACAAGTATTGGTGGTCATCTATACATTACAAAACTTTGGTGGGCTAAAAAGTAACACATCTATATTTGATCTCAAGGGCTGCCCATTATGGTGCAGCCCTTTTTTTCAATTAAATTATAGAATCTTAAAAAAAAGATTAAATTTACTAGTTATAAGAATAATTAGTTCCAAAACGGAGTAAAATATTAATCTATGACTGAGTCTGTTGAAAGGAAATACCCTCACCCAGATCTATCGCTTTTAAAAGAGATGGCCGAGGGAGATGACGATTTTATAAAAGAGATCATAACCCTTTTTTTAAAACATGGGCCTATAATTTTAGCCTCAATAGAAGAGGCTGCAGCAGCCGCAGATTACAACACCCTTAGGCTTAACGCTCATAAGCTACTTTCAGATTTATCTATTCTTGGGATAACATCGGCTATTAAAGATGTTGAAATAATTGAAAAACAAGCAGCGCAGAAAATTATCTCTACACAAAAAATAAAGAGTGTAACAGAAGCAATAAGTTTAGGGATAGAAGATTTAAAACAGATGATTAATTATGAGGATACTAGTTTGTGAAGACGATATAATAATTGTTAAAACAATAGAGGGCTTTGCTTTTAGATATTAAACGAGATAACCGAGTTACTAAGATTGCATTAAATTATTGGACAGACCTCTTTGATGATTCCTCTCCGTGGAACTTTGCCTCTGCTTCTATTGGTAGGAAAACTCCCCATTTAGGATCTATAACGTTAAGATATAATTATGCCAATAGATTTGGCAACAATGGGCAACAGCTAGAATTAGATGCATATCCTGCAATTTATAAAGGCATATATGTATACCTAAGTGCAGGTGTTTCCAATAAGAAGAATTTTCCGTTTTCTAGAATTAGCATAGAACCATATTTTAAATTACCCAAAAGCTTTGAAGCATCCTTGGGAATAAGGTATATGAATTT
>CAZHHY010000090.1:4545-7362 GCA_964532375.1 uncultured Muribaculaceae bacterium | reverse complement strand
CTTCTACAAGTTTTGCATCATAAACAAAGTTCTCTCCAAGACGAAGATTCATATTCTCTCCTTTAATAGTACCATAACCAAGGTAAGTAACCTCAACCGAATAAGGACCCCCTACACGCATGTTTTGAATGCGGTAGTTACCGTTATTATCGGTAATAGAGTAGTACTTAGAGCCCGAAGGAGTGTGAATTGCAACAACTGCAGCTCCAATTACCGGAGTTCCATCTGTCTCTGTGATACGACCACTCATAGAAGAGGTAGTAACCTGAGCAAATAGAGATGCCGTAAGTACCAAACTCAATGCCACTAAGGCAAATTGTTTAATCATTTGTTTCATAGGTATTTAAATAAATTATTAAGTATTCTCGTGCAAAAATAGGAAAAACCTTGCTATAAGTTACTATGAAAACTAATTATTTATCTACTTTTGTACTCATATTATGTCATATCTATTTACATCAGAATCGGTATCGGAAGGACACCCCGATAAAGTAGCCGATCAAATTTCAGACGCTATTCTAGATCAGTTTCTTAAAAACGATCCAGAATCTAAAGTTGCTTGCGAAACATTTGTAAGCACTGGCCTCGTGGTAGTAGGCGGCGAGGTTAAGTCAAAGGCCTACATAGACATTCAAAGTGTTGCTCGAAACGTTATAAACCGCATTGGTTACACCAAAGCAGATTATATGTTCGATGGTAACTCCTGCGGAATCCTTAGTGCAATTCACGAACAATCTCCCGATATTAATAGAGGCGTAGAAGTTAGTGACCCTAGAGAACAAGGAGCAGGAGACCAAGGCATGATGTTTGGCTATGCTTGTAAAGATACACAAGAGTATATGCCCCTGGCACTTACTCTCTCTCACATTGCTTTGTTGGAGCTGTCAAAAATAAGGAAAGAGACCAACTTAATGCCCTATTTACGCCCCGATGCAAAATCTCAATTCACCATAGAGTATAACAACGACAATAGTCCAAAAAGAGTACATACTATAGTAATCTCTACTCAACACGACCCCTTCGACGACGATATCTCTATGCAAGTAAGGATTAAGAGCGATGTAAAGAATATTCTCATCCCTAAAATGTTAGACAGATTGCCTCAAGAGACAAGAGATCTTTTTAAAGACGATTATATTCTTCATGTAAACCCCACAGGTAAATTTGTAATTGGAGGCCCTGCCGGCGATACCGGGCTCACAGGTAGAAAGATTATAGTAGATACCTACGGTGGTAAAGGAGCTCACGGTGGTGGAGCATTCTCTGGTAAAGACCCAAGCAAGGTAGACCGCTCTGCAGCTTATGCAGCACGGTATATTGCCAAGAACCTTGTAGCTGCAGGTGTAGCCAACGAAGTGTTAGTACAGCTTGCCTATGCAATAGGAGTTGCTAGGCCTGTAAGTATTTTTGTAAATACATACGGTACTGGTTTTAAAAACAATCCCGAAAAATTTGTAAATGACGGAGACATCGCCCAAAAGATAAATGAATTATTCGATCTTAGGCCTGCAGCAATCATAGAAAAATTTGGTCTGAAAAAGCCAATCTACGAAGCTACAGCTGCCTACGGCCACATGGGTAGAGACCCCTATACATCACAGGTAGAGCTATGTAAAGATGGCCAGATGGTAACAGAAGAGGTGCAATTTTTTGGTTGGGAAAAGCTAGACGCTATAGCTTTAATCAAAAAGAGCTTTAATCTATAACGCGTTATTCTTTGCAAAGGCTTTTTATCGCGATTTGACTAAAAGTGTTCTAGCAATTATAAGTTGCTCATACCAGATTCTTTCCACAGAAGTTTTTTGCCAAAGCCTAAACGGTTGTCGGTAAATTTAAACTCAGTAACTTTAAGAGTCCATAAATCACCACCTACTAAAACAGCATAAGGAAACCGCTTGAGATATCTCAGGCGGTACTTGTTTAAGAATGACTCATTACATGTTTCCATATTGGCTGTGAACTGAACGCCTCGAATAAGACCTATTGTCTCAGTTTCAAGAGCTATAGCGCCTGCAATTAAAGGATTGCCCCCATTTAAAAGCATTTTAATGTGCCGAGTTTTAGATTCCGAAGTAATCACAAACAGATTTTCTTCTTCTAAATAGACATAGAACGCATGCCAGCTCCAAATCTCTTTACCATCGCTCACAGTGAGCGCAGCTACATGGTGCTCATTAATAAATTCGGCAATTCTTTTATCTATCATAATTATTGGAAAAGATAAATTTTATCTGAACGGCGTAGTTTTACTCCTTCTGGAACAGCCACAGAGCACAAATCTCCTTTAACTGCCTTCTCTGCTTTCTCAAGAGCTAGCCTAATCTCTGTAACAGTGTGTTCTACGACTCCTGTAGATGGCCCAATTATGAGAATTTTGTCGCCAACCTTAAGTTCACCTGTCTCTATTAAAACCTCGGCAACCGAAAGATTAGAAAAGAAATTAGTTACTTTGCCAACATAACGTTTCTTTTTAGTAGCCTTATTTCCATATACTTCGCTCCATTCACCAAGCTTTGCACCTTGGTAATAGCCATCCCAAAAACCACGATTATAAACCGATCCAAGTTCATCTTCTAATTCTTTGATTAGTTCTGGCGTGTACTCGCCATTACAAACAGCATCGGCAGCTTTCCTGTAAGCTGCAGTAACTGCCTTCACATATTCGGGAGCACGTGCCCGGCCTTCAATTTTAAATACCCTAACACCAGAATCTATAATCTTATCTACAAAACCTATGGTAGAGAGATCTTTAGGAGACATTATGTACTCATTATCTATCTCTAAAGACATGCCAGTCTCTTTATCGGTAACTTCATA
>CAZHHY010000090.1:0-4535 GCA_964532375.1 uncultured Muribaculaceae bacterium | reverse complement strand
CTCTGTTTGCCGAGGCGTTATATTCATGAAGGCTCAGGTAACATTTGCCCGAAACAGCCATGCACAAAGCGCCGTGACAAAATAGCTCTAGCCTCACCAGTTCACCAGAAGGGCCAGTTATGTTTTCACTAACAATGGCTTCATAGATAGCTTTCACCTGAAAAAGAGTAAGCTCACGAGCAAGCACAATAACATCGGCAAAGCGAGCATGGTACTTTACGCTCTCTATATTAGATACATTTAGTTGGGTAGAGATATGAACCTCTAACCCTTTTTCTCTGGCGTATAAAATCACTGCAATATCAGATGCAATTACGGCAGAAATACCAGCCTCTACAGCAGCATCTATTGCCTCTCGCATAGATTGCAAGTCTTGGTCGTAGATTACTATATTGAGCGTTAGGTAAGATTTTATTCCTGCCTCTTGGCAAATGCGAGCTATCTCTTTTAATGAATCGGCCCCAAAGTTATTTGCCGAGTGAGATCTCATATTAAGATTACCCACACCAAAATAGACCGAATTTGCTCCCCCCTGAATAGCAGCCATTAGCGATTCAAAATTGCCAGCAGGTGCCATTATCTCAATTTGTGCGGGAGTGATTTTCCCGTCAATTACGTTGTTCATCTGTGAAATGTTCTAAAAACTAGATTTTACTCTTGTTGCAAATACAATTATTCTGCAAAAAAGTTGAAAATTTTATTTGCTACTTGCTGTGGTTCTAAAGAGGTAAGGCACATATAATCGCCTCTAAAACACTCTTTATTACCAAATACAGAACAAGGGCGGCACTCTGCTGGGCTCATAATAGCCCTATCAATATCTTGCCCCCATCCATTGAAACCCAAATATGGGTGAGTTGCTCCCCAAATAGAGATAACCGGTACCCCCATCGCACTTGCAAAATGCATGTTCCCAGAATCCATACACACCATTAGGTCTAATCTTGAAATAACCTCTAACTCTTGCTCAAAAGTAAACTCCCCTGCAACCGAAATGGCTCCCAAATACTTATACTCCCACCCTTTTAGTATAGCACTCTCTTTGGGGCCTCCTCCAAAAAGCAATATTGTGAATCTCTTATCTTGAACGAGTAGCTTAATTGCTTTCTCCATTTTTTCTAGTGGCCACTCCTTGCCTTTATGCTTTGCAAATGGAGCTATTCCTATTTTAATCTCTCTAAAATTGCTAGTAAGCTCACTCGCTTCACCTGCAGAACCTGCTTGGCTAGTTGCATTTGCTTGGTTTATTGCACCCACCTTACTGGTTGCGCTTGCTTTTCCAGCCTTTTCTTGAACTACTGGCTTATTGGCAAAATCTAGAAATTCAAGGCCCAGTTTCTTAAAGACTTGCTCATACCTCTCCATTGAGGTAGGTAGTTGTTCTAGTTTTTTGTTATTCCTGCGAGTAAGTGCTGCTTTTTGGGAACGGCCCTTATTTAAATAGGCAACCTTCACAAAAGAAAAATAGAAAAGAGTTCTCAGAACCAAGGTTCTCAAGACCGAATGGAAATCGGCAACATGAGTAACCTTTTGTCCACTAAGTTCTCTCCACAACCTTATCATTCCTCTAATTCCCTTATGAGCACTGTTTAATTGAGCAGGATAAAAAATAAGATTCTCTACTCCCTTAAAAAGAGGCTCAAGCATTGGCCTAGACACCATAGTGAACCTAGCACTAGGGTTAGCTACAGCATAGGCTTTAACCAACGGAGCTGCAATAGCCACATCACCCAAAGCCGAAAAACGGAAAATTACAATATGTTGGTTACTTTTTTCCTCCATAGAGTACTGGGTTCAGTGCAGGATCGTTATACATTTTCATCTGTTTGTAAAACTTCATGTACTTCTCTCCCTTTTCAATTTGAGTGAGTAAGGTATCTATTGCACCCGAGAGATCTTCTCTTTGGGTTAGCAATACTTTTAGCTTAGCGCTACAGCTTTCACGATGTTCAACAGAAGCATCGGCACGCTCTGCCTCGGCCTTCATATGGTAAATTTTAAGAGCCAAAATAGAGAGGCGGTCTATAGCCCATGCTGGGGTTTCTGTGTTTAGTGTAGCTCCCTCTAGAATTTTTACATTAGCGTACTTATTCATGAAGTAACTATCTATAAGCTCTACCATATCTGTTCTATCTTGGTTAGAGCGGTCTATCCTTCTCTTAATTTTTAATGCCTCAACTGCATCTATAGATGGCTCTCTAATAATATCTTCTAAATGCCACTGAACAGTGTCTATCCAGTTTTTAGCATAGAGATACCAGTCTAAAGAGAGCTCTTTAAATGGATTGTTAACAGGAGTGTCTACATTGTCTGTTTTATGATACTCATTGATACAAACATCAAAAATATTGTTACAATTTTCACTGAAAGTCATACTTCAAATTTTTATATTTAATTAAATACTATTTATCGCGGTTTATTAATATGTGAGCAAATTCATAAAGCCTTTCTTTTTGTTCTGAATTAAGAGCGCACTCTTTTATAGCGTCTATTGCTTGTGTATGGTATTTGTCCATAGCCTCTTGTGCAGCCTCTTTTATTCCCAAATTGCTATAAATAGAGAGAACTGCCGCAATTTTTTTATCGGGATCTAAAGGGGTCTCTTTCAAAAGAGCATTTAACTCTTTTTTCTGTTCGTTTTGAGCCCTTTTAAGAGCCTCTACCATTAGCCACGTTTTTTTACCACTCAGAATGTCGCCACCTATTTTTTTGCCAAATAGAGCCGAGCTACCAAAACTATCAAAGTAATCATCTTTAATTTGAAACGCCATTCCAAGCTCGTAACCATACTTGTAGAGTGCATCTGCTACATTTGCAGGAGCTCCAGCTATTAGTGCACCCAATTTTGCAGATGCAGCAATTAGCACAGCTGTCTTAAGACCAATCATGTTTAAATAATCTTCCATTGTAATAAACGGAGAGGTCTCGAAATTCATATCGTACTGCTGCCCTTCACATACCTTTGCTGCAGTAGTAGAAAAGAGGTCCATTACACTCTTAAGCTTATCTACAGGTGCCTTGGCCATGTACTGGTAAGACTTAATACACATTACATCTCCCGAAAGAATGGCTATATTATTACTCCATTTTTTATGTACTGTAGGTTGATTTCTACGTATAGATGCATTATCCATAATATCGTCATGGATAAGTGTAAACCCATGAAAAATTTCAAGGGCAATTGCAGGATATATTACAGATCTTTCAATATTGTCTGAAAAGAGATTATAAGTAACAATAGCCAACTTTGGCCTCACTCTTTTTCCCCCAATGGAAATAAGATACTCCATTGGATTGTATAACTCCTCGGGCTCACCTTTAAGTTCTAGAGAGAAGATGCTCTTCTCTACCATAGAATCTATCTCTTCTATACTAAACATATTATTAAGGCATAAATTTTGTCCAAAGTTAACCCTTTTTCTACAATTTCGTATATTCGCAGCCGTGGAGAGTAAGAAATCAGAAGAGGCTACGGTAGTAAAACACACCGGAAGCCAATATTTAGTGAGTAATCTTCCTAATTGGGAGATAGTTACTTGCGTGCTTAGGGGTAAGCTCCGTTTAAAGGGGAGCTCTACTACTAACCCCATAGCCGTTGGAGATAGAGTCTTATACGAAAAAGAAGACCAAGGCACAGGTGTTATCACCAAAGTATTGCCAAGAAAAAATTATATTATTAGAAAATCTACAAATCTTTCTAGACAAGCCCATATAATTGCCTCTAATCTAGATCAAGTTTTTCTTATAATAACACTAGATTTCCCCGAAACTAAGTTTGAATTTATAGATCGCTTCCTGGTTACTTGTGAGGCCTATAACGTTCCGGTTAAGCTATTACTCAATAAGGCCGATTTGCATAGCCCCGAATACAAAGAGTTTTTGGCTGCTTTTTATGATATCTATAATAAGAGTGCAGGATACCAAATTATTGAAACCTCTGGTTTATCTGGGTTAAATTTAGATATTATTAAGAAGGAGTGCCGAGACAAGCTTTCTCTTTTTTCTGGAATTTCCGGAGTGGGTAAGTCGTCGCTAATTAACGCTATAGACCCTTCACTTTCAATTAAAACAGGCGAAATATCGGACTATCACAAACAAGGAAAACATACCACTACTTTCTATGAAATTCACCCTTTGGCATCGGGTGGGTTCATAATTGACACTCCAGGTATCAAAGGGTTTGGTTTAATTGAGATAGAAGAAGAAGAGCTAAGCCACTACTTTCCAGAGATGCTAGCACTCTTGCCAAACTGCAAATTCGCACCATGCACTCACACTCACGAACCAGGTTGCGAAGTAAAAGAGGGCGTAGAAGATGGCCGAGTGACTGTAGAGCGATACCAATCTTATTTGAGTATGCTAGAGGAAGAAGACAAATACAGATAACAAATAACAAACTTGAGAAACCCAAATTAATAATAGAGACCAAGGTCCAACAATAGTTCTAAGCACTTAATGAATAGGAGAATCCTGAAGCTGGCTGGCCCCAGTATTTTAGCAAATATAACAGTACCTCTGGTAGGAATAGTAGACCT
>CAZHHY010000089.1:0-7370 GCA_964532375.1 uncultured Muribaculaceae bacterium | reverse complement strand
CTATTTTAATAAACAAATTTTGTTTATTTTTTGTACCTTTGATGTTTCAATTTGTTATTAATAACCTAATAAATAGTACTATATGTCAATTCCTTTTGTAAACCGGCACAACGGTCCAAGTAAGAATGAGATTGCACAAATGTTGGCAGTTGTGGGAGCAAGCAGCCTAGATGAGCTTGTTAAACAAACAGTTCCTGAAAATATTCTTTTAAAGGGACCACTAGCTGTGAGTGATGCAGTAAGTGAGCAAGAATATCTTGCAAATTTAAAAACTATGGTTAGTGCAAACCGCCACCTTCGCTCAATGATAGGTCTCGGTTTTTATGGAACAGGCACACTGCCAGTTGTTGTAAGAAATGTGTTTGAGAATCCAAGTTGGTACACCTCATACACTCCATACCAAGCAGAGATTTCACAAGGCCGTTTAGAAGCTCTTCTAAACTTCCAAACAGTGGTTTCTGGGCTAACTGGTTTCGAGATAGCAAACAGCTCTTTGCTAGACGATGCAACAGCAGCTGCCGAGGCAGTTAGAATGATGTATGAACTTCGTTCAAGAGAGGCTAAGAAAGAGAATAGAAACATAGTATTTGTAGATGAAAATATATTCCCACAAGTTCTTGCTGTTATTGAAACTAGATCTGAACCTCTTAACATAGAGGTTAAAGTTGGTAAATTCAACGAGTACGAATTTGATCAAATGTGCTTTGGAGCTGTTTTACAATACCCTGCAGCAAACGGAGAAATTTGTGATTATTCAAAATTCTGCGAAAAAGCTCACTCCAAAGGTATTTTGGTTACTGCTGTAACAGATCTAATGGCACTTACTTTACTTAAAGAGCCTGCTGCTTGGGGCGCCGATATTGCCGTAGGCACAGCACAGCGCTTTGGGTTACCAATGGGCTTTGGAGGCCCTACTACTGGTTTTATGGCCACTCGTGACGAATATAAAAGAAATATGCCAGGCCGTATTATTGGTGTCTCTGTAGATAGAATGGGCAACCCTGCATTAAGGATGGCTCTTCAAACTAGAGAACAGCATATTAAGAGAGAGAAAGCAACCTCAAATATTTGTACTGCAAGTGCTCTTATGGCTACTATGAGTGGTATGTATGCAGTTTATCATGGCCCTCAAGGGCTTATAGATATTGCAAAGAACATTTATAAATATACATCTGTAACTGCTACTTTGTTATCTAAAAAAGGCTTTAAACTCAGCGCTCAGAATTTCTTTGATACAATTGAAATTAACGATATTAACGCATCTCAAATCAAGAAAAAAGCTTTAGACAAAGGTTATAACTTCTACTATCCTAACAATACTACAGTTAGAATGAGTTTCGATGAGTTATCTAACTGCAAAGAGGTTTTAGAGGTTCTTTCTATTTTTGAAATAGACATTAACGAATGTCCTAAAGAAGAGGTAAAAGCTATTTTCCTACCAAGAGAGAGCAAGTTTATGCAAGAGACTACTTTCAATAGCTTCCACTCAGAGACAGAGATGATGAGGTATATCAAAAAATTAGAACGTAGAGATCTTTCGCTTACTCACTCTATGATTCCTCTTGGCTCATGTACTATGAAGCTTAATGCTGCTGTAGAGATGATGCCTATGAGTTGGAGCGAGCTAACCAATATGCACCCTCTTGTACCCTCAGACCAAGCAAAAGGCTACTTAGATCTTATTCGTGAAACCGAGGCCGATTTAGCAACAGCAACTGGCTTCCAAGCTTGCTCTGTACAGCCTAACTCTGGTGCATCTGGTGAATATGCTGGTCTTATGACAATTAGAGCATACCATATTGCCAAAGGCGATACTCAAAGGAATATAGCAATTATCCCAACCTCGGCACACGGAACCAACCCAGCATCTGCAGCTATGGCGGGAATGGAAATTGTGCTTGTTTCTTGTGAAGAAAATGGCAACGTAAACGTAGAGGAGTTCCGTCAAAAGGCTCAACAATACAAAGATACACTATCTTGTACTATGATTACATACCCCTCTACTCATGGTATATTTGAGTCTAATATTCGTGAACTTATAAATATTACTCACCAAAATGGTGGCTTAGTATACATGGATGGAGCAAATATGAATGCACAAGTTGGAATTACCAACCCTGGGTTCATTGGAGCAGACATTTGTCACTTAAATCTTCACAAAACCTTTGCTATCCCTCACGGTGGTGGTGGTCCTGGAATAGGCCCTATCTGCTGTACAAAAGAGTTAGCTCCATACCTTCCTCGCCACCCATTCATGGAAGATAATAACGGGCCAGGTGTAAAAGCTGTAAGCGCTGCGCCATATGGCTACCCTTCTGCGCTATGTGTAACTCACGCCTATATTAAATTATTAGGCCCAGATGGCTTAAGAGAAGCTAGCCAAATTGCTATCCTTAGTGCAAACTATATTTCAATTAAACTAAAAGATTATTACAAAACTCTTTATGGTGGAGACACTGGCAGAGTTGGACACGAATGTATTTTAGATTTACGCCACTTCCGCAAAGAGTATGGAGTAGATGCTACAGACGTTGCAAAACGTTTAATGGACTATGGTTTCCATGCACCTACTATCTCGTTCCCTGTGGTAGATACATTAATGGTAGAGCCTACAGAGAGTGAGTCTTTGGCAGAAATCGATAGATTCATAGATGCTATGATAGCTATCAAGAAAGAGTGCGACCAAGTTAGAGACGGAAAGGCACACAAAGAAGATAACTTGCTAAAGAACGCGCCTCATACTGTTAATGAGCTAAGCGCAAATGAGTGGAGCCACCCATATAGCCGTCAAGATGCTGCATATCCGCTTGAGTGGATACGCGACAATAAATTCTGGCCTCATGTTGCCCGTGTAGATAATGGCTACGGAGACAGAAACTTAATGTGTAGCTGCGAGGGTTGGTTAGATAACTAAACTGGCTAAATAATCAATTCAAACTGGCCATTAAACCAATTAAATGCCTATTATGGAGAATGCAATAACAACAAGAGCAACTGCTCTTTTCGGAATAGTAGACAAAATTTATGAACTGTTGTTGGAGTGGGGGGTTTCCCCCTCTCTGGCTTCGGCTCTAGACGAGGTTATAAGTGTTTCTTTACTCTTTTTAATAGCCTATCTAGCAAATCTTTTTGCTCGTCTTATAGTCTATAGGTTTGTAGTACATTTTGTTAAGTTCACTTCTAATAAGTGGGACGATGTTTTTATAGATCACAACGTTGTAAAGCATCTTGTAAAAATAATCCCGGGCATAATTTTACATATGGCCGCACCAATCGCTCTTCGCAGTGGATTAGCTGTCGAACTTTTTCAAAGAGGTGCGCAAATCTTTATTGTTATTGCTCTGCTACAAGCCATATCGGCAGCTGCTAAAGCTCTCACAACAATCTTCTCCAATTCATCTGAATATGCCAACAAACCAATGAAGGTGGTATTTCAGATTGTTACTGTACTTGCCTATTTTGTAGGTGGAATAATAATTTTAAGTATCATTATCAACACCAGTTTTACATCTCTCTTTGCTGCAATGGGTGCCTCAATGGCAATTTTGATGCTTATTTTTAAAGATAGTATTCTTGGTTTTGTTGCAGGGTGGCAGCTCTCTGTAAACGACATGCTTCGTCCAGGCGATTGGATTACAGTTCCAAAATATGGTGCCGATGGAGATGTAGAAGAGATTAGTCTCTATTCGGTAAAAGTTAGAAACTTCGATAAAACTATCACTACCATTCCGCCTTACTCTTTGGTTAGTGAGTCTTTCCAAAACTGGAGAGGAATGCAAGAGAGCGAGGGAAGGCGTGTAAAGCGATCTGTAATTATAGATATGAGTACTATAAAGTTTTGTACTCCCGAAATGTTAGCGCGTTTTAAAAAGATCTCATATCTCGAAAATTATTTAGAATCTACCTCAAAAGAGATTGAAAAATACAACAAAGAGAATAATTTCGACAATTCTATCTTAGTAAATGGGCGCCGCCAAACCAATATTGGTGTATTTAGAGCATATCTAAACGAATACCTTCTACGCCACCCACAGGTAAACAAAAACATTGTATGTATGGTTAGGCAATTGCAGCCTACAGAAAAGGGAATTCCGGTAGAACTCTACTTCTTTATCTCAGATAAAAATTGGGTAAACTACGAGAATATCCAATCAGATATTTTCGACCACGTATTAGCAATTGTTAATCAATTCGATCTTAAAATTTTCCAATACCCCTCGGGTAGACAATACATTGTTCCACAAGACTAAAACTTTCCCAAAGCTATCGCGTAGTCCTTCTTTATTAGTAATTTAATCAAAAGAGAATGACTCCATTAGTGCTTCGGCATATCTTAAAAAACCTAGATCTGTAAGGTGCACTCCATCTACTGTGCCCTCTCCATCTTGCCCAAGCAAGCTATCTCCTCTTATATAGATAATATTTGTAAATCCTTCACTTGCAAGCCTAGCATATAACTCGCGCCATTCGCTATTTTCCTCTTCAATTTCTGCTTTAGCTTTTTGATTTACTAATAGATATGGGAAATTGGGATTTTCTATCATATAGATTTTCATCTCTGGACGGAACTTGGCAATATGTGTTATAAAGCGGTATGCACTATCGCGCACGCTCTGTGCAGTAGTGTTGGGTAGGCAATCTAAAACAACGGCTTCTACATCTGCCATATTAATAGCTTTTGCCATTGAAAAATCCATTCTTCCATTTCCCGAAAAGCCAAAGTTAATAGTCTCTCTATCTAGCATTCTACCTAAAATATTGGGATAGGCCATTCCTGGTCTAGAGGCGCATCCACCTTGAGTAATGCTAGTTCCATAAAACAATATTGGTTTCTTCTGTGCTCTCTTAATTAACCTAAGGTTTTGGGGCATACGAATTTGTGCATCTTGTTCTACTCCTATTTCTACAGAGCTAACTCCATCATAAAGAGGCAAATAAGCAATGAACTCCCTATTTTGAACAGCCATGTTTTTCACAAAAACCGCAAAACTTTCTTTTGGATTCACACTTGCACCACCTGTTACGTTGCCTATAGATTTTGCATTTGGCTTTGCCGTTCCAACATAATGCCATTTACCTCCATCCAAAACATAAAGATCTAGCCCTTTAATTCCAGTATCGGGCATATGGTTCATTCTTGTATCGTCTAAAACCGTCCATTTAACTGCAATATAAGAGCTGTTGGTATTAAATCTAACTGCCAACCCTGCACTATTTGTCCCCAATTGTAGCAATTCTGCCCGTAATTCATGCCTGAGAGCTTCGGGAACTCGACCATATTTAACAGTACTTTGCTCAAACCCCTTTCCAATAATCATAAGTGAATCTATATTCACAAATTTAACCTCTTGCTCATTTAGAGTTTGCGAGTTTGCATTCATCAACAACAGCAGCATACTCGCCAATAATAAAATCCCTTTTTTCATCTCAACTTAAATATTGAATAAAACAATTACTTATCCATCTCTCAAAAAAATGGGTATAAACACCCTCCATCTCAAACAACCTAGACACCAAAATAGTTTTGGTATTTTAAATTGGTTCTTTCCACTCAATTTGAATTCCTCTGCGCTCCATACCTCTAAACCAAGTCATTTGCCTCTTAGCAAACTGATGAATTGCAGTCTCTAAAGATTTCCACATCTCATTATAACTCAATTTACCAGTAACATAGAGCGTTACAAATTTATACTCTAATCCATAGTAAATAAGATCTTCGGGAGCAATGCCTCTATCTATCAAACCCTGCACTTCCTCTATCATACCTCCCTCTAACCTCTCTTTTAGTCGTTTATCTATCTTTTCAATTCTAACTTGCCGGCTCACTAAAATTCCAATAAAATTAGTAGCAATTGGTGGGTACTGCTGAATCCCTCTATTGTCAGACATTGCAATCTCAATAGCCCTAATAACTCTTTTTCGGCTATCGGTATCAGATGTGTTATGCAGAGGTTTTAATTGCTCTAGCTTTTTTATTAGTTCTTGATCGCTCAATTGTTCTAGAGTAGCCCTAAGGGCAGGGTTAGGCTCTACCTGAGGCAATGAATAACCCTGCGTGGCGGCTTCAATATATAGACCACTTCCTCCACATAAAATAGGTTGTTTGCCCCTCTTTTTAATCTCTTCAAATACTTTGTGAAAATCTCGCTGATACTCAAAAATATTATATTTAGAACCAGGTTCGGCAATATCAATTAAGTGATAAGGAATATCTACTCCATTATAATTATACTCTTCTAGGTCTTTACCCGTACCAATATCCATACCTCTGTATACCTGGCGCGAATCTGCAGAGATAATCTCACCATCTGTTTCGAATGCCAACTTAACAGCATACTTTGTTTTACCCGAAGCCGTAGGGCCCAACACACAAATTAAATCTTTGCTCATACCGCAAATTTACACTATTTTTGCACTCCAATGGTTAAAATAAAGAGTAAAATAGAGATTAAGAACAAAAGAGCCTCATTCGAATTTGAGTTTATAGAAGGCTTTACTGCAGGTATAGTGCTCACCGGAACAGAAATCAAATCTATTCGTGCCGGGAAAGCATCTTTGGCAGACTCTTATTGCTATTTTGCCAACCAAGAACTCTATGTAAAAAACATGCACATTGCAGATTACTGGTGGGCAAGTTTTAATAAGCACGATCCACGCAGAGATCGAAAACTTCTACTCAACAAAAAAGAACTCAGGCGCCTTTTTAGAGGTAGCAGAGAAAAAGGGCTTACCATTGTAGCCACCCGCCTATTCCTATCTGAAAAGGGATTCGCCAAGCTAAACATCTCTTTGGCCCGAGGCAAACGCGAGTACGATAAACGTCATTCTATCAAAGACAAAGACATGCGTCGCGAAGCCGACCGCAACCTCTAACCTTTCCCAAATTTATCACTAAAGAATTGTCTCTCTGGGATCATCTAGGAAAGTAGGTGGAGCAGTAATTTAGAAATAAATATCTTTGTATAAAAATATATACAATGGATGCTAATAGAGAACAACTTTTAAGTTTGCTTAATCTAATTTTACCAGAAGAGATACTTGAATACTTTACCATAGTTAATTTGGAGATACGTCCTCACGAGGTGCATTTATTTATTGATGAAAAGAACAGTATTCCAGAAGAGTTCAAGAAAGGAAAGCTCATATCAAAAGGCTTTCTCATTAGTACATAGTCTTAGATGTATTTACAATCAAAAACATCCTAAGAATGTAGCCATTGCTAAGCTAGCTCTTTGGTTCAATAAAATTGCCGATTCTGGGTTTAAATCTTTTAACACCATATCTGCAACTATGTATTCCCATTACGATAAAATTCTAAACTTCTTTAATAACAGAAGTACTAATGCTTCGGCAGAATCCTTTAATGCAAA
>CAZHHY010000088.1:0-7766 GCA_964532375.1 uncultured Muribaculaceae bacterium | reverse complement strand
AGTTACTAACGCGTGAATAAAAATTTTCAATATCTCCTTCAAATAACTCTGCAGGTGCTGCTGCTATGGCTTCAATATCACTTTGCTCTATTGCAAAACCACACTCCCTAGATATTATTGTGCATTTTCTTAGCACATCTGTGCCACTTAAATCGGTGGCAGGGTTTGGCTCTGTGTAACCTGCATCTTGCGCTTCTTTTATAAGAGAGGCAAACGGCTTGCTACCATCGTAGTTGCTATATAGGAAATTAAGAGTCCCAGATAAAATTGCTTGGGCACCGGTAATCTCTTCACCACTCTCTTTTAAGCGCTGTATGGTTTCGATAATTGGTAAGGCAGCTCCGGCAGTAGTTTCATAAAGGAGAGAAACACCTTTTTTAGATGCAATAGTTTTAAGATTATTCCAAGAGGCTAATGCCGATGCTGGGGCAATTTTATTGCCGATATATTTCCCTCTGAAGAGCCTTGGGCTATTGCTCTAATATTAATTCCAGCTCCTCCTAGAGCATCAAACTTTTTTCCACTAGTGCCAGACTGATTCTTCATATCATCTCCAACTTAAGGATATTATTGAGAAGCCCTTCTCTACTATTAGAGGGTTTACCTTTCCAAGTGATAGTTCATAGACAAATTCGGCATCTGCTGCAACATCAAATAGAGATGCTGTATAATCAGACCCGCCTCTGCCAAGAGTTGTAGTTTTAGCATTGGAAATTGAGCTTCCACCGAATTTAAGTACTTGCATAGGTTAAAGTTGTCAAATAAAAGCGACGATGTTTGGTATAGAGGAGTGGCGTAAGAGTCATTACTTCCTGTTTTCTCTACAATCACAAAACTAAAAATTGTATCTACAATCTGCAATTTTTTGTTTTACAACTTCAAGTTTTAATGGGAAATGATTATATAATGCCTATATTTGCGGCCTATTAATTTTCGTGTTTTATTATATAAACTACTGTAAATCAGACAAAATAGTTATAATATGTTTCATGGGGCAACAGAGATAAGAAGAGATTTATTAAAAAGAGTTTGTGAACTTAGTTTCGATAATAAACTAAAGGAGGGGATAGATAGAATTCCACTAGAGATGAGGCCTAAGGCAAGTGCTATTACTAGGTGCTGCACTCATAAAGATAGAGCTGTTATTAAATATAGATTAATGACAATTTTAGGGTTCAACGTTTCGGACGAAACAGACGAACTCACAACTTTGGCAGAGTATACTCAAATGGCTATGGAGAGAGATGAATTTACAGATGTAATGCTCACGGTGGTAGACGAGGCTTGTAGCTCTTGTGTTAAGCATAACTATACTGTTACCAATCTTTGTAGAGGTTGTGTTGGAAGGCCATGTACTTATGCTTGTAATAAGGGGGCTATAAGAGTTACCAATAAGGCAGAGATAGATCAATCTATGTGTGTTAACTGCGGTAGATGCCTTCCTGCATGTCCGTTTAATGCCATTGTTTTTACACCAGTTCCTTGCGAACAGGCTTGCCCGGTAGGCGCTATTACAAAAGATCGCTTTGGTGTAGAGCATATAGATTGGAGCAAATGTGTTTTTTGCGGTTTGTGTAAAGAGGCTTGCCCATATGGAGCTATAATGGAGAAAACTTATCTTGTTCAAATTATAAGAGATATGCTAGATCCAAAGAAAAAATTGGTTGCAATGGTTGCTCCTGCAATTGCAGGGCAATATAAAATTTCTTTTAATCGAATTCTTGCTGCTGTTAAAAAGATTGGCTTCGATGAAGTTATAGAGGTAGCCGCAGGAGCTAATATAACATCTAAGAACGAGGCCGAGGAGTGGGAAGAGAGAGTATTAGAGGGTGGGGCGCCATTTATGACAACTTCTTGTTGCCCATCTTATACTCGTTGGGCTTCTGTACAGGTGCCAGAGATGCAGCCCTATATATCTCATACTAGAACTCCGGCATCCTACACTGCAGAGATAGTTAAGAATAGAGATAAAGATGCAATCACCATATTTATAGGACCTTGTCTTGCTAAAAGAGTAGAAGGGCATCACGATGACAATATAGACTATGTAATGACATTCGAAGAGTTAGATGCAATGTTTAATGCTAAAAAAATAGACATTAACGATTGCGATAACCTTGAATTAGACTTAAATATAGAGAAAAGCGGAAGGCAATATGCTCGCTCTGGGGGAGTTTCTGCTTCTGTGGCACAGTATGTGAAGAATGTAGAGGCATTAAAGCCAGAGGTTATAAATGGAATGAATAAAGAGAGTGCAAAGTTTCTAAAAGGTATTGCAACCTCGGGTAAATCAGAAAATAACCTTATTGAGGTGATGATGTGTGAAGGGGGTTGTGTAAATGGCTGTAGTACTATTATCAATCATAAAATAGCTACTCGGCAAATTATGGCTCTAGATAAGGAAGGGAATTAAAACAACTACATATGAAACGGGATTTGGTCATCTATACAGAAAAGATTAATTGTCAAGACTGCTATAAATGTATTAAAGTTTGCCCGGTAAAATCTATCAAGGTAGAAGATTTCAGTGCCTCTGTTATTGAAGAGACCTGTATTTACTGTGGTAAGTGTATTAATGCATGCCCTGTTGGAGCTAAAAAATATAGGAACGATACCGACATTCTTAAGGAGTGGGCTCATAACGATCAAAAAATGATAGCCTGTCTTGCTCCATCTTTTCTTTCCGACTTTGGTAATGAGAAATTTGAAAATCTTTTAAAGGTATTTTATTGCCTTGGTTTTAGTGGCGTTTCTGAAACAGCTATTGGAGCCGACATGGTAGCTACAGAAACCAACCACTTTTTGCAAGAGACAGATAAGAAAATTGTACTGGCTACTTGTTGCCCTTCTGTTGTTAACTACATTAAAATTTATTACCCAGAATATCAAGAGCATCTTGCACCTATTATCTCTCCTATGATAGCTCATGTGAGGTTATTGAGAGAGAGTGGCTATGAAGGGTATAAATTGGTTTTTTTTGGCCCGTGTATTGCAAAAAAACACGAGAGCGATATCTATGAAAATGAGACAGATGTTGTAATTACTTTTGAAGAGTTAAGGATGCTAATGGAAGAGGAGGGTATCTACTTTTCAGATATGGATAGGGTTGAATTACCAGAGGGGTTTGTAATAGGTGCATCTGATAGAGCCGGGCTTTTCCCCGTAGATAATGGCATGATTAGCACAATGTGTAAAGATGTTGAGCCTGTAGATGCTGGATTTATGAGCTTTTCGGGAATGAAATCTGTAATGGAGGTTTGCGGTGAGTTAGGCGAATGGAAACCCGATAAAAAAGTATTTATTGAATTAATGGCCTGTGATGGTGGCTGTATTAAGGGTCCTGCTACAAGCTCTACTGAGGGTTTAGCTGCTAAGCGTAACAGATTGCTTAATGAGTTTGATGCATTTAAAAAAAGTGGACTTGCAGTGCCTCTGTCTATAAAAAAAGTAGATATGTCTTTTGAAGCCTACAAGCTTGCCTATAAAATCAACTGTGTGTATAGCGATCATGAGATACAGGAGGTGCTTAACTCTATGGGCAAAACTACTAAAGAAGACGAACTTAACTGTACCGGTTGCGGATACGATAATTGCAGGGCATATGCAGTGGCTGTACTAGACGGCAAGGCAGAGAGAGAGATGTGTATATCTCAAATGAGGAAAGAGGCTCAAAACCAGGCATCTATATTGCTGCGTAAAATGCCTTACGGTGTAGTTTTGGTAGACGAGAATCTTAGGATAGTAGATACAAACGAAAAGTTTATTAAGCAGGGAGGAGAAGAGATTGTAATGATATCTGAAGCTTTGGGAGGATTAGCTGGTGCCGATCTAAAAAAAGTTATTTCATACCACAAATACTTTCAAGCAGTACTCAATAGTGGCCAAGAGGCTGCCGATTTCGACATAAGAGAAAGTAATAGGAATGTAAGACTCTCTATTGTAAGCATTCAAGCAAACAAACTTGTTTGTGGTATTATTCAGAATATGGATGATTCTCAGTTGGTAAGAGATTTAATCTCAGAGAAGGTAAGAGAAGTTATCAAACATAACGCCGAATCGGTTCAACGAATTGCATATATCTTGGGAGAGAGCGCCTCATATACCGAGAGTGTTCTAAATACTGTTATTGAATCAGATAAGAAATAACTATGTTTTTTGACCAAAACGAAGATAGGTTCTTTATAGAAATTGCTCACTCGCAGCAGTATAAAAAAGGAGAAGTTGTTGGTGGAGACGCTTTTATATCGGCAGATAATAAAGAAGAAGAGCGTTTTATAGCTGTATTATCAGATGGTCTTGGCAGTGGTATACGAGCGAATGTCCTTAGCTCTTTAACTGCCTCTATGGCTGTAAATTACAGGCTGCAACACCAGCCATTGGAAAGCGCCATGACAAGTATTATGGACACTCTACCACTAGACTCAGTTAAGAAAATTGGTTATGCAACCTGCTCTGTTGCCGAGATTGATTATAACGGTGAGGCCCATTTAATGGAATTCGATAATCCAGAGTTTATAATCTTTAGAGGCAATAAATGTATTGAGACTCGTAAAAAAAGTATTGTGTTAGACACTCAACAAGGAGAGAGAGTTTTATTAGAGTCAAAAATAATGCTTTTTAAAGGAGATCGCATTATAATGATTAGTGATGGAGTTACACAGAGTGGTTTGGGCTCACTTGCTTTACCAATGGGCTGGGAGAGACCTTTGGTTATTGAGTTTATAAGAGATTATCTAGAGAAACACCCCGAGGTATCTGCTCGCGATCTTTCTAAAGTTATAATGCAAAAGTCAATACATAACGATCTTTTTGAAGCTAAAGATGATATAACTTGTGGTGTAATCTACCTTAGAGCACCTCGGAGATTACTAATTTGTACTGGACCCCCATTCGACCCAAGCAACGATTCTAAGATGGCTCAAGCTTTCGATAGTTACCCAGGTAAAAAAATTGCTTGTGGAGGTACTACTGCACAAATTCTAGCAAGAGAGCTCAATCGTAAAATTATTGGAGATGGAAGGCAGCATGTTAAATCTAATCTCCCTACCTCTGCTCGTATGGAAGGTGCCGACCTAATTACCGAGGGAATTCTCACACTAGGTCACCTAGCAGATCTTATTCAAAACTATAAGGAGGGAGATGTTCCCGAAAACTCACCCGCAGGAGAAATCCTCAAAATAATTATGGATTCCGATGTTATTGATTTCTTGATGGGAACTCGTATTAATGAAGCACATTACGACCCTTCACTCCCTGTAGAGATGGAAATAAGAAGGAATTTAATTAGACGTCTAAAGGTACTTCTAGAAAAAGTTTTTATGAATAAAGTAAGAATTAAATATATTTGATGTAATGAAAACTATGAATGCTGTTAAGCCTGTTTTTCTTACTTTTTTATTGACATTATTATTGTCGTTTTTAGCCTCTTGTTTCCACTCTAAACAAGAACCAATTATTTACGATCTTCTTACCGAAGGTACTTTCACTAAGGGTATGGAAGGCCCTGCAGTAGATGCTCTAGGTAATTTATATGCTGTTAACTATGGCCAGCAAGGTACAATAGGAATAGTAACACCAGAGGGAGAGCATTCTTTGTATATCTCTTTGCCTACGGGTTCAATTGGTAATGGTATACGTTTCGATAACATTGGCAGAATGTATATTGCAGATTATACTGGCCATAATATATTAAGAATAACCTCTACTAAAGACACTTTAGCAGAGAATAGTTCTCATTCTACTAATAATTTTATAGAGGTTTTTGCACATGATAGTTTAATGAACCAACCCAATGATATAGCAATCTCTTCTGTTAGCCAATTTATCTATGCGAGCGATCCTAATTGGAAAGACTCAACTGGTATGCTATGGATGGCAGATACTAGCGGTGTTTTTCATTTGCTTGAAAAAGAGATGGGCACCACTAACGGAATTGAAGTGAGCCCTTGTGGTAAATTTTTATATGTGAATGAATCTATCCAAAGAAATATTTGGATTTACAATATAGACCAAAGCAACATCCCTACTAATAAACGACTTTTCTACTCTTTTGAAGATTTTGGAATGGACGGAATGAGATGCGACAAAGAGGGTAATCTTTTTGTAACCCGCCATGGAAAAGGCACTGTTGTAAAGCTCTCTCCAAAAGGCACTTTATTGGCAGAGTACATACTAAAAGGCAAACTCCCATCTAACCTTACCTTCAACAACAACTACACCAAAATCTATGTAACCCTAGCCGATAGAGGCTGCTTTGAGGTTATCTCTCTACGCTAATTCATCGCCGTGGTTTTTAGCATTTGCCTGTTAGCTAGTCATATGTGATTTCATCGCCGTGGTTTTTGGCAAATTATAGAGTTTTGATAGGATCCAAAAAAAAAACAGGTAGCTGTACAACAACTACCTGTTTTTTATGATATTTACTAAGCAACTAATAGGTTGCTTAGCAAAAAGCTATGCGAATTTCTGCATCAATAGTTCCATAAGCTTTACGGCTGCTCCTGTAACAGATGTACCAGGGCCAAAAATTGCAATGGCTCCATCTTTATACAATTGATCGTAGTCTTGTGCAGGAATAACCCCACCTACAATAACCATAATGTCTTCGCGGCCATGCTTTTTAAGTTCTGCTATTACCTGAGGCACTAGAGTCTTATGACCTGCAGCAAGTGAAGAGATACCTATTATGTGAACGTCGTTCTCTACTGCTTGTTTGGCAGCCTCTTCTGGCGTTTGGAATAGAGGTCCCATATCTACGTCAAAACCGCAGTCGGCATAACCGGTAGCTACTACTTTAGCACCACGGTCGTGACCATCTTGACCAAGTTTTGCTATCATAATTCTTGGTTGGCGACCTTCTTTTTTTGCAAATTCTGCTACCAGTTCTTTTGCTTTGTCAAAACTTTTATCGTTTTTAACTTCGCTAGAGTAAACTCCTGTATTCATACGTATTACTGCTTTGTATCTTCCGGCAACCTCTTCGCATGCATCTGAAATTTCGCCAAGTGTTGCTCTCTCTTTTGCTGCCTCTATTGCAAGTGCTAGCAAATTGCCATTTTTCTCGCGAGCTGCTTTTGTGATTGCTTCAAGAGCTGCTTTAACTTTGGTTTCGTTACGGTTTGCTCGAAGTTCTTTTAGCCTTAAGACTTGTGATTCACGAACTTTAGTATTGTCTACATCTAGAATTTCAATAGGATCTTCCTTCTCTAAACGGTATTTGTTTAATCCTACAATTGAGTCTATGCCTGAGTCTATCCTAGCCTGTTTACGGGCTGCGGCCTCTTCAATTCTAAGTTTAGGTATACCAGTTTCTATGGCTTTTGCCATTCCACCTAGTTTCTCAACCTCTTCTATATGGCTCCAAGCTCTCTCTGCAATCTCTGCTGTAAGCTTCTCTACATAGTAAGAGCCTGCCCATGGGTCTAGAGACTTAGTAATATTAGTCTCTTCTTGTATATAGATTTGGGTATTTCTTGCAATACGTGCCGAGAAATCGGTTGGAAGTGCAATTGCCTCGTCTAATGCATTTGTGTGCAAAGATTGGGTATGGCCCAATGCTGCTGCCATTGCTTCGATACAAGTACGAGCTACGTTGTTATATGGGTCTTGCTCGGTTAATGACCATCCAGATGTTTGAGAATGTGTTCTCAAAGACATAGATTTTGGATCCTTTGGATTGAACTGCTTAACTAGTTTTGCCCAAATCATTCTGGCTGCACGCATTTTGGCAATCTCCATAAAGTGGTTCATACCAATAGCCCAGAAGA
>CAZHHY010000087.1:0-7874 GCA_964532375.1 uncultured Muribaculaceae bacterium | reverse complement strand
AGCCAGTTCTTGTTACAAGTAATTTAGCTACCAAATTAAAAAGCGAGATTGAGTATTTTTATGGGCTCTTTAATTTTAAACATCTGGGAGTGATTATTCCTCTTGAATTAAAGAGTTACGAACCGTGGATAATAGGGTTTTTGACAAAAGGTGAGAGTGACTATTCAATTGAGATTATAGAAGCTATCGAAAATAATTTTAGAGTTAATGATAGTACCGATGCGGTTGTTGTTTTTCCTCTTTTCAATTTTTCATCAAACAGTGTAATTGAGCTGATGGACTACTTATCTTCTAAGAAGATTCCTGTTTTGGCTGTAGATGGTTCAGATTATTTGGAGTTAGGTGCAACTATAACTTTTAATACTCAGGCTCAATTGAAACAATTGGCTCGGCAAACAGCTGTAAATATTCTCAAGTTTTCAGAGGGTGCAAAAGGCCTAGATAGTGTGACTTATCTCAATGGTGCAGATTTAATTCCATATATAAATATGGAGAGTCTTAGAAAAACAGAGAGGTACCCCAACTGGCTGTTATTAGAGAACGCAGTATTGATTAATGTTGTGAATGTTTCACAAAACGAGTTATCTCTTAAGAGTGCAATTTCAATTGCGTTAGAAAATAATTTGAGAGGAAAAATCTCTAACGAAAATCTTTTGCTAGCCAATAAAGAGGTGAGAATAGCTAAATCTGTTATTTTACCTAAGCTAGAACTCTCTGGAACAGCTATGCAATTGAGTAAGAACTTAACCGAGGCCTCTATGGGGCAAAAAGGTGAGTTTACGTTTACTGGCTCGCTCTCTTTGAAGCAGATTATCTATTCAGAAGCTGCCTATGCCAATATTGCTATTCAAAAACTTATTGCCCAAATGGAGCAACACAAACATTCAAAAACCTCTTTAGATATAATTCTAGATGTATCAAGCGCATATATGGCTCTTATGTTTTCTGGGAATAATCTTAAGGTGGTAAATGAGAATGTTAATGCTACAATTAACAACTTAGAACTTTCTAGATTCAGAGAGAAAAGTGGCGATGTCAATTTTTCTGATGTAAACAGGTGGGAGAGCGAGTTGAGCATGAATAAAATGGCACTTAATGATGCTCAAGTTCAATATAAAAGTGCAATGTATAGGTTAAATGAAGTATTGGGAATGCCTCTGAGTAACCAGATATCTACCCCCGATACATTTACAGTTTCAGAAATAGTCACACATAGTCAAGAGGTTATGGAGCTGTTTATGGGTAATGTGAATGGCACTAGTAAATATATGCAACTAATTATAGATCAAATGTACAGTAACTCTCCTGAGTTAATGGTAATGCAGAGTGCGGGCGATATTGCAGATAGGAAGTTAAGTATGTATCAAACTCAGCAATATGTTCCCGAAGTTGCTTTGATAGCAGGGGCAGACCAAGCCTTCATTAGAGAGGGTGTTATACGTAACCCTCAACTACCTATTCCTCCACCTCCAGACGATATAACTTGGAACTTAGGTATAAGATTGAGTATCCCTATTTTTGACGGGGGCAGGAAAAGAGAAGAGATTAAAAAAACTAGAATAGAACAAGATAAGTTGGTAATGGAAGAGAGCGATCTTAAGAATAAGCTAACAATGGCAGTTATGTCTAATGTGCAGTTTTTGAGTGCCTCATACAAAGAGGTAAAGTTGGCGCAAAGAGCGTATAATGCTGCCTCTGCAAATTATAAAATGGTGCAAGATGCCTATTTGACAGGTGTAGCAAATATCTCACAACTAATTGATGCGCAAACAGTAGTTACAAAAACGAAAATTATGGCTTTGAGTGCTCAATACCAGTATGCTTTAGATTTTATAAAAACCGAGAGGCTCCAAGGAAAATACACCTTCTTAGACAGTGAAAATCAAAAACAGATGTATAGAGATTTAATGATAACTTATTTAAACAAATAGTATGAAAACTAATTACATATATGTGTGTGCTCTTATATTGTCAATAGCGGCGGGGTGCAGTAACAAAAAAGAGGTTAAAGAGGTTATTCCTCCGGTATATTATCAAATTGTGGGTCAAACAAGTAATTCAAAATTATTCTCTTTTCCTGGTGTGGTTCAATCTTCACAGGAGCCAAGACTTAGTTTTAAGGTAGCAGGTACAATAGAGAAGATAGCCGTGAAGTTGGGAGATACATTAAGAAAGGGAGCTGTAATAGCTACTATAGATAATTCAGATTATGCTGTAAATTACAATAGGTCACTCTCTGGATTGAAGGGTGCCGAGGCAAATTTTGTAGCTGCAAAAGCGGCTTTCGGTAGGGTAGAAAAAATGTATATAAATGGGAACGTCTCTTTAAGCGATTATGAAAAGGCAAAATTACAATTTGAGTCGGCTGAAAGTATGAAGATTAGCACAAGTTTACAAGTTGATGCTGCTAGGAATCAGTTAGATTACACCTATTTAAGAGCCCCATTCGATGGAGTAGTTACTTCTCTGTTTATAAAGGAGAGAGAGATGGCATCGCCCGGGGTTCCTATTGCTGTTCTCTCTGGATTATCTGCTGCCGAGGTTAAAACTTCTGTACCAGAGAGTGTTGTAGGTAAAATTAATAGAGGCGACACTGTTAAGGTCTATCTTAACTCTTTGCCAAATAAAAAATATTCAGGGGTTATAAAAGAATTAAGTTTGGGTACTGTTAACACCTCGGCTTACCCTATTATTATAAAATTGGATAAATCTTCTAATGAGTTGTTTTCTGGGATGACGGTTACCGTAGAGATAGTTGCAAAGAAAAGCGAAGAGTTTATTGGGGAGTATATTATAGACGCCGATGCTGTGGGCCATGATTATTCTGGAGACCATGTTTATATTGCCGTAAAAGACTCTTTGAAAGATATTTACCATGTGTCTAAAAGAAGTGTGGCGTTGGGAGAGCTAAGGGAGGGTGGCTATTTAGTTTTAGAGGGGTTAAATAAAGATGAAATTGTGATAACAGCTGGGCTCTCATATTTGTATGAGGGTAAAAAAGTACGTTTAATATTATGAATATTACAAAACTCACATTAAATAATAGCAGAATTACCATTATAGCTATTCTGCTGGTGGCGGCATTTGGGGTCTCTAACTATTTTAAAATGGAGAGAGATAGTATGCCTCCCTATACGGTTAGATTTGCAACTGTAGTTACTGGGTTCCCTGGTGCAAGCCCTATTGAGGTGGAGTCTTTGGTGACAGACCCTCTGGAAGAAATTATAAGAGAGATAGCGCAGGTAAAAACTATTAGTAGTGAATCTAGGCCTGGCTTGTCTGTGATTACATTGGAGCTTATTACAGATGTGAGTGCAGCGCAGTTGCAGAGTGTATGGACAGTTTTAAGAAATAAGGTTGCCGATAATAGAATGAATTTGCCCGAGAATATTATGGGGCCTATTGTTAAAGATAGCGATATTGGAACTGTCTATGGTGTTATTCTGGGAGTTACAGGAGATGGTGTTGAATATAAAATACTAGAAGAGTATGCCAAGGAGGCTCGTGAGAAGCTTCTTTCTTTACCAGATGTGTCAAAGATTAAATATGGAGGAGTTCAACAAGAGAGAATTTATATTGAGTTCGACGATAAACAGCTGGCTCGTTATGGAGTAGATTTTAATAAAATTAGAAATATTATTTATGCGAGTAATATTTTGCAGCCAGGTGGCGAAATTAATATAGGGAGGCAACGTATTACTATAGAACCTTCGGGAAGTTTTGGTTCTTTAGAAGATATCAAAAAAATTATGATCCCAACTTTGGGGGGTACGTTTGTATATCTAGAAGATTTAACCACAAACATCTATAGAGACTATATATTTCCTCGCGAAAAGATTGTGAAAGTTAACGGAAAGCCGGCTGTTGCTCTCTTTTTATCTTTAAAAGATGGTGCCAATATTGTGAGAATGGGAACCGATGTAGATGCCTATGTAGAGCAAATTAATGCAACGTTGCCAGTAGGGGTAGAGTTGGTAAGATCTGCTTCTCAAGACCGAGTAGTAGATGGCCAGGTAAATGCATTTTTGGTTAATCTTGTCCAAAGTATAATAATTGTACTCTCTATAATGTTGATCTTTCTTGGTTTTAGAACTGGCTCTTTAGTTGCTTCTCTATTGCCAATGGTTATTTTAACTTCATTCTTTTTCTTGGGGCTATTAGGGTTGGGCTTTAATAAGGTCTCTTTGGCTGCGTTGATTATCTCTTTGGGGTTACTTGTAGATAACGGAATTGTGGTTGCTGAGTCTACTATGGTGAGTATGAAAAAGGGAATGACAGTTACTCAGGCGAGTATCTACTCTGGTAAGGTGCTTGTTATTCCTCTACTTGTCTCTTCTCTAACTACTTCGGCGGCATTTCTTCCGTTTGCCCTTGCAAATACACCAATGGGAGAGATCTCTTCACAGCTATTTTGGGTTGTGAGCATTACTCTGTTTGCATCTTGGGTGCTTTCGTTTACTTTGATTCCTATGTTGGCCATTCTTATAATAAAATCTGGAGATAGTGGCAAAGGGAAATGGGGTAAAATGATTGACCGAGTTATTATTAGCTCTAATTTATGGTATAATAGACTGCTAGTTAGGGTGCTAAAGAAACCTGCAAGGTTCCTTTCTCTTATAATTACTTTGTTTTTGCTAGCTCTCTTTTTAATTCAATTTATACCGTTCAAATTAGTTCCAGATAGCGATCGTAACTTGGTTACAGTAGACATCCAATTCCCTTCTGGTACTCAAATTGAGTTTACAGAGAAGGCTGTAAATGATATTGGTAATTTTATAGATCAAAGTTTATTGGTTGGAACCAACAGAATTAAACTAGCTAACAGCAGCGCCAGCAGCACCAACAGTAGGACCAACAGTAGAGGGATTCTAGATTACTCGGCCTTTATTGGCGAGGGGCCAGAGCCATACGATTTGGGGTACTTTAAGAATGAGGCAAAATCTAGCTATGCTCATATGTTGCTTAATACAACGGGAGATAAAGACAATAGCTATATAATAGCTAAGCTTGATAGCTTTTGTGTGAATAATATTTCCGATGCAAACATTAGAGTTAATAGGCTTACAGGTGCGGGAGCTTCCGGTACTCCTGTAGAGATAAGAATTTCGGGGAACGACCCAGATAAACTTCAGCTTCTGTCCGAGCAGGTAAAAACTAAATTACGTACAGTTAATGGTACCAGAAATATTAACGATAATTGGGGGCCTAAGATTAAGAAGATATTTGTAGAGATAGATCATGATAAGGCGCGTAGGGCGGGTCTTACCAATATGGAAACTGCAATGGCCCTTAACACAGGTATGTCTGGTATGAGAGTGGGTGAGTTTAGAGAGAATGATAAGAGGATTCCTATTTTTTTAAAAAGCGACCAGGGTGTAGATGGTAACATAGATGAACTAAGGGCTTTTAATATTTTTTCTGCTCAGGCTGGGCGTAATGTTCCTTTAAATGAGATTGCTAACATCTCTACAGAGTGGCAGTTTTCAAAAATCATAAGAAAGGATTTGGAACGTAGTGTAACTGTGGGTGCCTATCTTAAAGATGGTTATACTGCATCGGATGTATTTAAAGATATTGGCCCGTGGATGGAAGATGAAAAGAGTGGCTGGGAGGCTGGTTATAATTATGAATTTGGTGGCGAAGATGAAGACAAGGCCGATAATTTGGGTGCTATTTTTGCCAATCTACCTCTTGCATTATTTATAATCCTAATTTTATTAGTTCTTCAATTCAACTCTTTCCGTAAAACATTAATAATAGCTGTTTCAATACCGCTTGGAATGATAGGGGTTGTGGCTGGTTGGTTTATTGGTGGTTCTTTCGTTAGCTTCTTTGGAGTTTTGGGGGTAATAGCTTTGGCAGGAATAGTTGTGAATAATGCAATTATTTTGATTGATAGAATAGATGTAGAGTTTGCCGAAGACCCTAATGTAGATAAAAGGGATGCTATAATTAAAGCTGCTCATAACAGGTTTCGCCCTGTGTTGCTAACTACATTGACAACTTCTCTTGGGATGCTACCATTGTGGTTCTCTGGAGATTTGCTATGGCAACCTCTTGCTCTTGCAATAATATTTGGGCTGCTATTTGCAACGTTAATCACTTTGCTTTATGTACCTGTGCTATACCGGTTATTGTATAAAATTAAATTCACCGATTATGAATTTACCTCGGCACTCTTTAACCAACCAAAATAATTTTATCGCCGTGGTTTTTGGCATTTGCCTGCTGCTTAGGTATTTACAATTTCATCGCTGTAATGGATAAATACTGATATTGAATAATTTTAAAAAAGCAATAATGAAAACTCTTTTAAACACTATAGCAAAGATTGGGAGAGTACCCATTATAATTATTATTGGCTGCTTTTCATATGCGCCTTTAGAGGCTAGGTCAGATTCTCTCCTATTACAAGAGAACTCTTTTTTTAAAGCCATTAGGGCTAATCAAACCGACAGCTACATTACATTTAGCCAGGGTTTTGGTAACGTTGAGCCTTTAATCTTTGAGGGGCTCATAGCGCCATATTTTTTACTAAGAACTAGTAAAGATTCAAAATGGGGGGCTACTCTATCGCCGGCTATTATGATTCGAATGTATGCCGAGGAGTCTTTCCCGGTGAGAACACCAAGTTACATGCCCGAGATTACATTTTATCATTTACTAAGTAGCCGAAATAGCAAAAATGTACAGTATCTTTTCTTGAACTTGGTTCACCACTCTAATGGGCAAGATGGGTCGTTTTTTAATGATGATGGCACTTACAATGTACGTACGGGAGACTTTTCTACTAATTTTATCGAGCTGGGAATGGTCTTTAATAAAAACATAGTGCCTTTTACCAACACTAACGAATATTTTCAAACCTCTGTTGAGTACCATGTGGGTCTAAAAAACGAAGATGAATTAAATGGAAGATATAGTAAATTTAGATGGCACAATAATTTTAGAATTTTTAGACTCCCTAAGTATACTAATACAAACAAACTGATTATGAATAGAACGCCTGCGGTTCAAACTAAAATTGAGACTACCTGGATGTTTGGCACTATCAATAACGCATCGTTTTTCAATCTAAAAGAGAGATTTAATTTTTCATTTACAATTTCTTACAAACCTAAATTTTTATCGGATGTGAGTCTCTTTGCAAATTTTTACAGTGGAAAAGATTATTACAATATGCATTTTTACAGACGTATATCTGTATTTAGAGTAGGCCTACAAGCCTACTCATTTAAATGATTTCATCGCCGTGGCTATTTTTTTTGTAACTTTATTCAATAAATAATTATACCATGAAAGTTGCAATTGCACCAAAGCCAGTTATATTGCCGTGCCCAGTTTTAATAATTGGCACCTATAATGAAGATGGAACTCCTAATATTATGAATGCTGCTTGGGGTGGGGTTGCATGTAGCACGCCGCCTTGCATAACAATTTCTTTAAGAGCGGCTACTCACTCCTACGGTAACATAAAAAGAAACGAGGCTTTTACTGTTAATATTCCATCCGAAAAATTTGTAAGCCAAGCCGATTATGCTGGAATTGTTTCGGGCAGAGATCACAATAAGTTTGCTGATACTGGCTTAACTCATAAAAAGAGCGAGTTTGTGAATGCTCCCATTGTAATGGAATTCCCGTATGCGCTAGAGTGTAAGCTTATAAAAACGGTAGAACTTGGGTTGCATACTATGTTTATTGGCGAAGTAATGGGTATAATAGCAGATGAAGAAGTTCTGAGCAGTACAAATTTACCCGATATAGAAAAAGTGAACCCTATGTTGTTTGGCTCTAGTGGTAGTAGGTCATATTATAAAGTGGGCGACAAGTTAGGCGATGCCTATTCAATTGGCAAGTCTTTATCTATAAGTAGT
>CAZHHY010000086.1:0-7926 GCA_964532375.1 uncultured Muribaculaceae bacterium | reverse complement strand
GTGGTCTATTTTCGAGCTTATTTACGACCCATGGGTGCTTCTCTCTTACGTTGGCTTTGGTCTATTAATGATAGGGTCTGTTACATTATTTTGGAAAGGAGGTAGAAGATGAGTTGGAATATGTTTATCTATTTCGCTGTTGGTTCTTTAGTTTTATGGACTTTGGGCATTGCATTTCTTTATTTGTTAAAGAGTAGGTTAATAGGAAATATTGCGATTATTGCCGGTATTATTCTTTTTGCATCATTTATAGTAGGCCTTTGGATAGGCCACGGCCACCCTCCTTTAAGAACAATGGGCGAAACTCGTTTATGGTACTCTTTCTTTTTAGTTATAGTTGGTTTTGCTACCTATATGCACTGGGGGTATAAATGGATAATGGGATATAGCGTGGTGGTCTCTGGAGTTTTTGTTTTCATTAATCTGTTAAAACCAGAGATTCACACCTCTAATCTAATGCCTGCATTACAAAGCTTATGGTTTGTACCACACGTTACTGTCTATATTTTATCTTATGCACTACTTGGAGCAGCTACTATTGCCTCTTTTATTGCAATTAAAGAGATTAAAAGTGGAAATGAAAGGCTAATGCCACTTATAGACAACTTGGTCTATATTGGGCTAGGTTTTCTTTTAATGGGCATGCTAATGGGTGCACTGTGGGCAAAAGAGGCTTGGGGGGACTTTTGGTCTTGGGATCCCAAAGAGACTTGGGCATTCATTACTGGCGGGGCCTATCTTGTATATATTCATTCACGTATTATGAACTACAAGTTAAAGTACCTGCTTTGGTTATTACCTATAGCTTTCATACTGCTAATGATAACTTGGATTGGAGTCAATTACCTCCCTGCTGCTCAAAATAGTATACATGTCTATTAATACCATTACATCCAGTATAATTAAAAAAGCCAGGCTAGAGACCTGGCTTTTAAATTATAGTGGTGGGGTAGTCTAAAATAGGCCGGTAATGTTGCCATCGTTGTCAATATCAATAAATTCAGATGAAGGTGTTTCTGGTAGGCCAGGCATACGCATTATTTCGCCTGTAATTGGTACTAGAAATCCTGCTCCCGATGCTATCTCAATTTCACGGACGGTTATTATGAAGTCTTTTGGACGGCCAAGCAAAGCTGGGTTGTCTGAAAGAGACTTTTGAGTCTTAGCCATACATATGGCAAGGCCTTCTAGCCCTAAATCTTTAATTCGTTGGAGATTAGCCTTAGCTTTTGGCGTATAGTCTACAGCCTCGGCACCATAAATCTTCTTGGCGATAGTCTCTATTTTCTTTTCTACGCTATCTGTCAAAGGATAGAGTGGTGTGAAGAAAGGGCAGCAATCCGAAGCTGCTTTTACAACTAAGTGTGCTAGCTCCTCGGCACCAGCACCACCTTTGCCCCACACATCAACAGCCGAAACCGGGATGTTTCTGCTTTTGCAAAAATCGAGTACAAAGTCTATCTCTTCTTTAGAATCAGATGTGAATTTGTTTATTGCTACCACTGGTGCTAGCTTGAATAGCTTAATGTTCTCTACGTGCTTTTCTAGGTTTTCAATTCCTTTTTTCAGATACTCTATGCCAGGGTTTTGTATCTCTTTAAGGGGTTGTCCACCGTGGTATTTGATTGCTCTAATTGTGGCAACTAACACCGCTGCATTAGGAGATAACTTAGCACTGCGGCATTTTATATCTAGGAATTTCTCGGCACCTAAGTCGAATCCAAAACCTGCCTCGGTTACTGTATAGTCTGTAAGAGACATTGCTGTTTGGGTTGCTATTACAGAGTTGGTTCCTTGTGCAATATTTGCAAATGGGCCGCCGTGAATAATAGCGGGAGTGCCTTCCATTGTTTGTACTAGGTTTGGCTTAATTGCATCTTTAAGTAGAGCAGCCATTGCACCGTTAACTTTAAGGTCTCTTGCATAAATTGGCTTTTTATCGAAGGTGTAGCCAATAAAGATATTGCCTAATCTTGTCTTTAGATCTTCTCTATCTTTTGAAAGGCATAGAATAGCCATAACCTCAGATGCAGCAGTTATATCAAAACCAGTTTCTCTAGGAATTCCGTGAGTTGTACCACCTAAACCAGCTACTATTGAACGTAAAGAACGGTCGTTCATGTCCATTACCCTTTTCCAGGTAACAGTTCGTGGGTCTATGTTAAGTGAGCGGGTCTTACTTTGGATGTTATTTGCAATAATTGCAGAGAGTAGGTTATTTGCCTTTTCTATAGCTGCGAAGTCTCCGGTAAAGTGTAGGTTTATATCTTCCATTGGAAGTACTTGGGAGTATCCACCACCAGTGGCGCCACCTTTTATACCAAATACAGGGCCTAAAGAAGGTTCTCTAAGTACTACTGCAGAGCGCTTCCCAATGCGGTTAAGTGCCTGGGATAATCCAATAGATACTGTTGTTTTTCCTTCTCCTGCAGGAGTTGGCGATATGGCAGATACTAAAACAAGTTTGCCGAATTTGCTTCTATCTATATAAGTAAGAGGTAATTTTGCTTTATACTTACCGTATAACTCAAGATCTTCTGGGTCAATTCCTAGTTGTTGGGCAATTTCTCCAATTGGCCTCATAGTAACTTTGCGTGCAATTTCCTGATCGGTCATAAATTATAATTTTTATTGTTTGTATTATTTTAATAATTGTTGTGTTTGTTTATCTAATAATGTTTTTTAATGTTTTCAGTGATTTTTAGTGCTATTTTAATCTGTTTTCTTAAAGTAATTCACAATCTAACTTTTAAAGTAACTCTTCAATCTCAATGATGCCATCTCTGTTAAAGACTACTCGGTATCTTTTAAAAGCTTCAAAGTTATGAGATTTAAATTGCATTATAAAATTGAGATAATAAACTTTGGTGCCGTTAATCTCTTCATAATCTATCTCTTTAGAAACCATGTAAAGAGGAACTTGGGGGTCGTCCATCTTTTGTAGGTAAGTAGATAGGTTGAACCTAAGTATGTCGTTTATTCCAGAGATGTAATACTCTGAATTAAGATCTAGCTGTTCTCTATCTAGTTCCACTAGTTTTCTAAAAAGAATTATTTTCTCTTCGGAATATCTGTTATCGGCCTCTAATAATGGTGTGCGACTTCTAATTCTCATAACATCTGGAGGTACCATAGAGTCGTTAATAAAATCTACTCCCTCTTTGCTCCAGCCTATTTTGTGTTCATTTATGCTAATTAAGGTTTTATTGTCGAAATATTTCTCTTTTAATGTATGTGCAAAAAAGTAACGAGCCAACTCTTTAATTCGGTCTTTAAGCATATAACCTACTACCAAAGCTACAAACAGAGGCATAGTAAAGTTACCATATCTTTGTTGAAAAGAGAACGCAATAGCTGTTGCAAATATCATTGAAATACCTGCTGCTAAGCTAAAGTATATCTGTTCTACTAATCTTCCATCTTTTTTCTTAGCCGTATTTAAAAACAGCTCGCTCTCTACATATTTTTTAAGTGCACCAGACCGATAAACTAAGTCTCTATTTTGGTTAGAGCTATTTTTATCTACAATAGGGTAGCCTCTGCTTTTACGATGAGCAACCTCTTTTTCTACTAAATTTAGGATTGATTCCTTTACATTTAAAAAAATTGAAGGGTGGTGTTCTCTCATAAAATTCATGATGCGAAACATATGTTTGTGCACAATATTGCTCATGAACTCATCTCCAAAGAGATAATAGTCGAAACAATCTTTAGAAATTGTAGGGATACTTATGACTCTATATAAAGAACGATATTTCTCTAAAATTGTTTCAATGTCTTGAATTAATGTGTTACAAAGCTCTTCTCTCTCCTCTTCTACAGGTGGGTTCATGAAATATAAAATTTGATTGCGCAAAGAGCTTTTGAAAATAGCTGCAAACATTTTTATATTATATTCAAAATCGCCAATGGTCTCTTTAGATGGGCTATTGGCAAGCTTTTTAAAGGAGTTCTCTAATAGCAAAAAAGGCTCGGCCTCTCCAGAAACCATCTCGGCTAACAAGTAAATTGGAGTAATAAGTCTAGTATTAGTTCTTATATCTCTATAAAACATGCTTTTTGAGTAGGTAGAGCGATTAATATCTAGGCTGTATGGAATAAAAACCCATGTATTTACAGAAAACTTATTTATTACTTGCTCTCTATTAGCGTTGAATCCAACTTTGAATTCAACAGAAAACCTATCGTGTATTTTTACCTGAATATTTATCATTACGTTAAAATGCAATTGAGTCAAAGATAATCATTAAAAATATAATTTTTATTTATCTTTACCATTCATACACTTAACAATAATAAGGGATGAAGAGAATTCTAGTAACAGGAGGGGCTGGGTTTATAGGTTCGCACTTATGTACTCGTTTGTTGGAAGATGGGCACGATGTAATTTGCTTGGATAACTTTTTTACAGGGTCTAAACAAAATGTATTAAACCATATAGGTAATCCTCATTTTGAATTGATTAGACACGATGTTATCAATCCTTTTCATGCCGAGGTAGATGAAATATACAATTTGGCATGCCCTGCCTCGCCGGTTCATTATCAATATAATGCTATTAAAACAATAAAGACCTCTGTAATGGGGGCTATTAATATGTTGGGATTAGCCAAAAGGGTGAATGCCAAAATCTTACAAGCCTCTACCAGCGAGGTTTATGGAGACCCTGTAATTCATCCTCAACAAGAGAGCTATTGGGGCAATGTAAATCCAATAGGTATTCGCTCTTGTTACGACGAGGGTAAAAGATGCGCCGAAACTCTTTTTATGGATTATCACCGCCAAAATAAAGTGAGAATAAAAATTGTAAGGATTTTTAATACTTATGGCCCTAATATGCACCCAGCAGATGGAAGGGTGGTCTCTAATTTTATAATGCAAGCACTGCACAACAAAGATATAACCCTGTATGGGGGTGGAAACCAAACAAGAAGTTTCCAGTATGTGAGCGACTTAGTAGAAGGGCTAATTAAAATGATGGCTACAAACAATTCAGTTACAGGCCCTGTAAACATTGGGAACCCAAATGAATTTACAATAAATCAACTCGCACAAAAGGTAATAGAACTTACAAACTCTTCATCTAAATTCGTATATAAAGATCTTCCATTAGACGATCCTAAACAAAGACAGCCCGATATACGTTATGCGAGAGAGCTACTCAACTGGAATCCTTCAATTGAGTTAGAAGAGGGGCTTAAAAAAACAATAGATTACTTCAAGAATTTAGACATTGCAAACTATGGTCGTTAATAACTCAGATTTCACAATACTAATAGTAGATGATGTAGATGCAAATGTCTTATTATTGAAGTTACTTATTTCAAAGGCAGGATATAAAACTATGAGTGCTTCTACTGGCAAACAAGCTCTTGAGGTTATAATGAGTAATAGTGTAGACCTTATTCTGTTAGATATAATGATGCCCATTATGGATGGACATGAAGTAGCAAAGAAACTAAAAGAGATACCAGCAAAATCAAAAATTCCAATAATATTCCTCTCGGCACTTAACTCTACAGAAGACATTGTTCAAGGGTTTAAATTAGGTGCTGCCGATTATATCTCTAAGCCCTTTAATAAAGACGAACTTCTAACTCGCATAAATCACCAAATAAGTCTTATTCATGCCAAGTTAACTATAGAGCGCCAAACCGAAGAACTTCGTAAAACTATAATTGGCCGAGACAAATTATATTCAGTAATAGCACATGACCTTCGCTCTCCTATTGCCTCTATTAGAATGGTAATGGAAGTGCTTATTAATGGAATTCCAAAAGAGGTGTTAGACCCCGATATGTATGAGCTACTTATTATGGCCAATAGGTTAACCGACGATAGCTTCAATCTGTTAGACAACCTTCTTAAATGGACTAAAAGCCAAACTGGTAGGCTAAATACTGTATTCCAAGACGATGTTCATATTATGACTTTGATAACGGGAGTTGTAGAGGTAATGAGGGGAGTGGCAAAACTTAAGAACATTACTATAAATCTGCATGGGACTACAAACAGAATAGCACGTTTAGATATAGATATGATAAAGACTGCATTAAGGAATCTTGTGAGTAATGCACTCAAGTTTAGTTACGATGAATCTGTTATAGATATCTATGTTAGAGAAGAAGAGAGCAGAATTGTGATTGATGTTAAGGATATGGGCACAGGAATTAGCCAAGAGAAACAGGGTCTTCTTCTTAAAACCGATACGCATTTTACTAGTTTTGGTACCGATAACGAAGAGGGTTCGGGATTGGGGCTTTTGTTATGTAATGAATTTGTAAAGAGAAATGGTGGCTCGCTTTGGTTTACATCTGAAGAAGGATTAGGAAGCGTTTTTAGTTTTGATATTCCAACACCGAAAAAATAGGTTTGTGATCGCTTAGGCGTGAATTTATAGTTTTATATGACTTTGCCTTAAAGTGTTTGCTATAAAGAATCATATCTATTCTCATTAGTTTGAGTGTATTCCTATAGGTACCTCCTAACCCAAATCCTTTTTCTATAAAACTATCCGATAGGTTATTCCCTTTTACTGTGCTATAGATATACCCATGAGGGGTATCGTTAAAGTCTCCACAAACAATAACAGGATAGCTTGTAGTGTCAATTACAGCTCTTAATATTTTTGCTTGGGTTGCTCTAATTATAAAATTATTTTTTGCATGATTTAATAAATTATCTAGCCCTCTAGAATATGATGAATAAAAGCCAGTTGTTTGCAAGTGAGTGTTAATAACTCGTGTAATATTTTGTCCTATAAGGATATCTGCCCACATGTAACCATTGCCGGTATTGTCAAACTTTACTTTAGAGCTTCTAATAATGGGGTATTTGCTAAATATTGCCATACCAATAGCGCTCTTATCTTTGGAATAGACTGCATTATATTTAAAGAAATCAAACTCGCCAATTATTTCATCTAAGTTATAGAGTGAAATAGCTTCAAATTCTTGCATGGCTAAAATATCTACATTATTTTGATTTATTAAGGTAGCAATTTCGGGTACTTTTATTTCGCTTGTGTGGTTAAAGTAGTTTACATTATATGAGCAAACAGTAAGATTTAATGCGGTTTCATCTACTTTACTACTTAGGTTAAATCCTAATATAGAAGTTAGATATTTGTAATTAAGTGAGATTGCAATAAGTGGAATTAGAAACCATATTTTAAAGCGAAAAACCCAATATATTAACAGGAATAATTGGAAAAGCAATATAAATGGGGCCAATGTAGATGCAAATTGAAGCCAGTAGCTAGATTCAGGTGTAGTTTTACATGCCTCATTAACTAAGACAGCTAGAATTAGAGCTGCAATTGTAATGAGTAAAACCAATGTTTTAGAATATAATGGAACAGCTTTAATTCCCATATTTTTGATATGTTTTCTTAGTAAAAATGCCGTTTAATAAGGGCTACTATGCAAAAGTAAGATTATTATTTAATCTGTTTGAAAAATGTTGTTTATAAATTAAGAGTTGCATATGTGTTGTTTTGAATAAATTATGGTTTAAACCATAAAGGTTCATAACTTTTTATATATTTGCATCGTAGGATTTTTTTGATATTAATAAATAGAATGAAAAAAAAGGTATTAATAGTAGATGATAAATCAACCATTGCCAAGGTTATTCAGGTATATATAGCAGAGATATTTGATTGTGTTTTCTTTGAAGATCCTATTCAAGCAATTGCCTGGCTTAACAATGGAAATTTGCCAGATCTCATTATTTCAGATATTAACATGCCCAATATGTCCGGTGTAGAGTTTCTAGATTATATTAAAAAAAACGATCTTTTTAAATCAATTCCATTTGTGATTCTCTCTAGTGAAGATAGTACATCACAGAAAATTGCATTACTTGAAAAAGGTGCCGACGATTATATCTCTAAACCTTTCAACCCAATGGAACTTAAGGTTAGAC
>CAZHHY010000085.1:0-7971 GCA_964532375.1 uncultured Muribaculaceae bacterium | reverse complement strand
AGAATTAATTCCTAGCCCGTAATGGCTAAAAGCAATACCAGCAAATAATATCCAAGTAATACCAAATGATATATTTGCAATTTTAATTTTTGAAAGAATTAAACCTACAGATATTACTGCAGCCAATACCACAACCGACTGTGCTACACCTTCATTTGTGAATAGTACTCTTATCCATTCCATACTTTAAAAATTTGCACAAAGATAGCCATTTAATTACTATTTTTGTAGACGAACACTTTTTAAACTTTAATATTATTACTATGAAATTATTAGATGAATTCAAACAATTTGCCATAAGAGGTAACGTTGTAGACATGGCAGTGGGTATCATTATTGGTGGTGCATTTGGCAAGATAGTCTCTTCTTTGGTAGCAGATGTTGTAATGCCTGCTATTGGATTAGTTGTGGGAGGAGTTAATTTCACCGATTTAAAAATCACCTTAAAGCCAGAAGTTTTGAGTTCTATTGGAGAGGTACTAAATCCTGCAGTAACTCTTAATTATGGCAACTTTATTCAAGTGGTATTTGATTTTATAATTATTGCATTTTCTATTTTTGCAATGATTAGATTAATGAACAAACTAAACCGCAAACCAGCACCTGCATCAGAACCAGCTGCTCCAGCTCCAATTCCTGAAGATATTGCACTCCTTTCAGAGATTAGAGATTTACTTAAGAAAAATAATTAACCCTTTATTACTGGATAGTCTATCTTTAGGTAACCTATTGTAAAGCAAAAAAAACAATTTACTTTACAAATAAAATAGGTTACCTTAGTTCCTTAATCCAAAGTAGGAAGATTGAAAATATTCATTAAAAATATGGTTTGTATTTGCTGCCAAATGGCAGTAAAGGCCGAATTAGATAAAGTTGGGTTATAATATACTTATGTCTCAATAGGCGAGGCCGATATCATTGGCGATATTAGACCAGAGCAACTACACTACAGCAGTGTTGCTCACCTCTCAAATCAGTCCAAAAAATATACTGGTCTCACGCCTACGCAATTTAAAATGCTAAAGGACACTAGCCAAGAGACCAAAGACAATTAGTAATTAGAGTTTGAAAGTTAGACCAAATTTTCCACCACCAAATGCATTGCCTCCACCAAACTCTAGATTTATACCAACTTTATTGCTAAAGTAGTATCTACCTCCAATTTGTGCACCCACTCCTAGGCCAGAAGTATGAGATCCTTTATATTCTTTTGGTGAGTTCCAAGTATAAAAACCAAGATTTAATCCTGCATAAAAATCCCAAGCCGAAGAGTTGTCCCTTGCATTAATATAAAGGATTTATTATCTATAGTTGCAGGATTCATACTCTTTAAATGTGGCACTAATAGCCTTGCTAGCAACTACACTTACCTTACATCCTTCACATATTGACAGTAAATCAATGCCTTTTCGTGTTTTTTTCTATAGTTGCACCAATATTTTCACAGCGCTAAGGTATGTCTCACAATTCCATAATGCCTTACATAATTCATGGTATGAATTACATAATTCGCTTATATTGCAGAAATAAGGATTGGTGCCATCTGAACATTGTTATTGAAGATTTTGTTCTAGATTTGCATTACCTAAAATAGATTTTAGAATTAATTATAATATCAACTACAATGAACAATTTTACATTTCACAATCCCACCAAACTTATTTTTGGTAAAGAGACAATAAGCAAACTCGCAAAAGAGATACCTCTAGATAAAACAATTCTTGTAACGTTTGGAGGAGGCAGCGTTAAGAAAAATGGAGTTTACGAACAAGTTATAACAGCTTTAAAAGACCACACCTATCACGAATTTTGGGGCATTGAGCCTAATCCATCAATAGAAACTCTTAGAGAGGCCATTGCAACTGGTAAGGAGCATAAATGCGACTTTGTTCTTGCAGTTGGTGGTGGGTCTGTAATTGATGGCTCTAAGCTAATTGCAGCGGGTATTATTTATGATGGCGATGCATGGGAATTAATTCTAAAAAGAGATTACACCAAAGGAGAAACATTACCATTGGCCTCTGTTTTAACACTTCCAGCCACTGGCTCAGAGATGAATTCTGGTGCAGTTATTTCAAATAGAGCAACTAAAGAGAAGTTTGCATTCTATTCTAAACATCCACAATTTTCTATACTAGACCCACAAACAACCTATACGCTACCCCCATTTCAAGTCTCTTGCGGCATTGCCGATACATTTGTCCATGTTATTGAACAATATCTAACAACTACAGGACAATCGTCTCTTATGGATAGGTGGGCCGAGGGTATACTACAGACAATATTAGAGATAGCTCCAAAGATTAAGAATAACCAAGAAGATTATGACAATATGGCCACATTTATGCTCTCTGCTACAATGGCTCTGAATGGTTTTATCTCTATGGGCGTTACTCAAGACTGGGCTACTCATATGATTGGACATGAACTTACTGCTCTACATGGGCTCACACATGCTCACACATTAACCATAATTCTGCCAGGTACTATGTGGGTACTTAAAGAAGAGAAAGGCGATAAAATCATTCAATTTGGAAAAAGAGTTTACGGAATTGAGCAAGTTGGTACAGATAAAGCAAGCCGAGATAAAATCATTTCTGAAACCATAGCAAAAACCGAAGAGTTCTTTAAAATGCTAGGCTTTAAAATAAAACTGTCCGAAAATGGAATTGGAGCTCAAACAATTAAAGAGATAGAAAGAAGATTCAACGAAAGAGACTTTAAATTAGGCGAAAATCAATCTGTAGATGGAACCGTTGCTCGAAAAATCTTAGAACATGTACAATAAATTACTCTAATGGAGAATAAATCAGATAAAACTCAAGTATTGTTATTAGAAAGCAGTGGGATTACTTTTGCTATCCCTCTCTCTTTAGTGATAAAAGCTATTCCTGCACAAGAGATAACACCTGCCAATTCTAATAATCCAATAATTAGGGGCATCATAGATTTTAAAGGAGACGTAATGCCGGTAATCTCTATTGATGCTCGCTTTGGAATTCAAGAAAAGGATTTAAGCGTAAATGACAAATTTGTAATTATTGAACAAAACAACAACAAAATAGCTCTAATAGCCAATAGCATAAGTGACATTATTGAGATTGATCCAAAGAACAATCAAAAAACCGATGGTATGTTTCCAGGACTTTTATCTGTAAACCTTCTTGGGATAGAGCAGGGAATTGTTTACCTCTATAACCCCGAAACTGTATTTACGAGTAACGATAATATTGATATCCAAAAATTAAGTGAACGCTAAGAAAGCTACAGATAAATCTAATTTGCAAATAGTTGCAACTATTATAGGGCGGGAACTAGGGCTAAGCTACCCAACCAATCGCTTCGAAGAGCTCTTGCGTGGGTTTGAGAGAACATCTGAATTATTTCAAGGAGATTTGAGTGCCGCAACCATAATTGAAGAGATTATTAAATCTAAATCTATACCCAAACATATTTACACAAAGCTTTCTAACGCTTTAACTATAAATGAAACCTATTTCTTCAGAGAAGTTCCTGCGATTAATCTCTTCAAAACAGTTATCATAAACGAGATAGAAGCCGAAAATGGAAACTATAAAATATGGAGTGCAGGTTGCAGTTCTGGTGAAGAACCATTTACACTTGCCATCCTTATAAAAGAGGCGCTCCCATCAAATATCTCAAAAAACATTCAAATAATTGCTACAGACCTAAGTACCAATGCCTTATCTAAAGCAAAAGAAGGTGTATATACAGACTGGTCTTTTAGAGAGACTCCTATAAGTATTAAAAATAAGTATTTTAAAGCAATTGATGGTAAGTGGCATATTTGTGAAGAGATTAAAAACATGGTTTCCTTTTCTCATTTGAATTTAATTACAGAAGAGTACCCCTCGCTATCTAAAGGAATTAACAATCTTAATCTTATATTCTGTAGAAATGTACTTATGTATTTTTCTTTAGATACCATAAAAATAGTGACTAACAAGTTATACAACTCGCTTAGCGAGGGAGGGTGGTTAGTAACGTCTCAGGTAGAACTGAATAACGAGCTTTTTCCAGACTTTGGCAAAGCAAATTTTTGCAATGGGTTCTTCTACAAGAGAGAGAAAGCCTTAACCTTTGAAGAGGAAGTTGCCAAAGAAAAAAGCAGTAGAGTTCAAAAGATACACATTGCGCCTAAAAAGAGAGCTACAAAAGAGCAAAACGCACAAATAGAATTATTAACACCTACTCAAAGAAGAGCTCAAGGCTCTGCTACTCTTACACTTGATAATTACGAGAAGCCATTAGCTTCCACTCCATTTCAATCTGCCAAAGAGCTTGCCAATAAAGGTGAATATAACAACGCTTTGGCTATTCTTGAGAAACTCTCTAGCAGAGATAGTTTCAACTTAGATTTTTCATATCTTTATGCCACTATTCTTGCCGAAAAAGGAGATATTGAAGGTTCTGCAGAGTACTATAAAAAATGTATATACTTGCAGCCTACTCACATCCTTGCTAATTATATGTTAGCAAATTTATATGTTGAACTTGGTAAAAAAGAGCTCTCTTTAAAGTACTTTAGAACAGCTCTTAAAGAAGCAAGAAAGATAGATTCAGCGAAAGAGATACCTGAATCGGGAGGAATGAGCGCTGCTAGAATAGTTGAAATATTAGAACAAATTGTACAGGAGCAGTAAACAATAGTAACGTTACATAGAATGGCCAACGATCTAGAAATATTAAAAGCAAGAGCAATAAGCAACTCGGTTAAAAACATCGATAGCCAAAACATTGTTAAGATTCCTATAGCCATTATCAAGTTTTCTCTTCTTTCTCAAGTCTATGCATTTGAAACAAAGTACATATCTGAAGTTCATCTTATTAAAGGAATCACAACAATACCTGGCACCCCTTCTTTTGTTGCTGGTGTTGTAAATTTAAGAGGCAGAATAATTTCTGCAATGAATCTTAAAACATTACTCCAAATGGGAGAAAAGGGCTTAACAGATCAAAATCGTTTAATAGTTTTGTCTTTGAATACCATCTATTTTGGAGTTATTTGTGACACTATTCTTGGTATATTCACTCAAGATAGAGCTCTTCTAAAAAGTGCTCCTAATAATCTTCCTAAGAGCTACTCAAACTTCATAGAAGGAATATTTCCAGATAATACCATTTTATTAGACGCACATAATATATTAACCTCATCTGAAATAATAATATCAAACAATGAAAAGGAATTATAAAATTCGCACTAAAGGAATAGTCGTAGCTGGGATTGCATTTGTAGTTATAGCTATTGTATCGGTTCTTGCTGCTACATTTATCAAAATTGATGAAATTGAAAAAATAAATGTAACCATTCAAAAGATAGATAGTGTTTCTTATGAATTAAGTGGGTTAAAAGCAAACCTTAATAGAATTAGGGCTGTCTCTTTATCTCAAATGGTAGAAAGAGATATAAACGATTTTAATACTTCAGTTCAAATTTTAGCTGAAAAGCAAAATGAGATGGAAGTGCAAACACACCATATTCAAACATCTTTGAACAGTTGTCCCGAAATCCAAGATGTTTTTAGTGTTCTAGTACCATTGGTTAATAATTATTTAACCGATAGAAAAGAGTACGAAAACAATTTAAAAGATGGAAAAACAGAAGCTGCATATATAATTTCAAAAAACTCTTTAACTACTTATTATGAAAATATTCGTGATGGTATTATTAAAACAGAAAATCAATTATTAGCAAAAAAACGAGATCTCACAACCATTTATGTTGCCACCCGCTCTCGTATAGCTTCAAACGCACTTTTATTTGGAATTATTGTAATAATTGTAATAGTAATTGTCTCTTTTTCACTACTAAAAATGTTAGGGAAAATTGCCTCAGAAATCAAGGGTGGAGTAAATGTTTTAGCTGCCTCTTCTGAAGATATTTTATCTACAATTACAGAAATGTCTACTAGTGCTTCCGAGACAGCTGCCTCTGTAGCAGAGACCACCGCAACTATAGAGGAAGTTAGGCAAACTGCGGCCATTGCAAATGACAGAGCTAAATCTTTATTAGATAGTACCAGTCGCGTTAAAATATCTGCAGAAAAGGGGCAAAACTCGCTAGAGTTAGTAATAAATGGAAGGACTGAGAGAGATATTCAAATGAAAAAAATAACATCTACAGTTGTAAAGTTATCATATCAAAACAGAGGAATTGGAGAGATCACAGCATCTGTTGCCGACATAGCAGACCAATCTAATCTATTGGCAGTTAATGCAGCAATAGAGGCTGCCAAGGCTGGCGAGCATGGCAGAGGTTTTACCATTGTTGCTCAAGAAATAAGAAACTTATCTGATCAATCTAAAAAAGCCACTCAACAGGTGAAAGAGATATTGAGTGAGATAGAAAGATCTGTAAACGAGACAGTAGGTGTAACTGAGGAGTCTAAAAAGACTGTAGAAACCGGTAAATCTCTTGCAATTCAGAGTGGAGAAGTAATTGACATATTAGCAGGAAATATAGAAGAGACTGCAAATGCAGCAATGCAAATATCCTCTTCTAACCACCAACAAATGGCTGGGATGGACCAAATAGTGCCAGCAATGGAGAATATTAAAAAGGCAAGTGAACTCAATCTATCTAGTATTCGCCAAGCACAAAAGGCAACTAGTGAAGTTACTAAGCTTGGCAGCTCTCTTAAAGATATTCTTTTAAAATTCAATTTATAACTAAAGATGACTGATAACCAAGGGGCGAAATCATTTTACAATGAACTGCTAAATGATTTCAAAATAGAGTCTAAAGAGCATTATGAAACCATAGTGCAGGGGCTCTTTAACCTTACTCCTGGAGAAAACTCAGTTAATAATAAAGTAATTGAGACTATTTTTAGAAGTACTCATAGTTTAAAAGGAGCTTCTCGTGCTGTAGATTTATCCGATATTGAAAAAGTTTGCTCTTCATTAGAATCTGTTTTTGGTAAAATTAAAAGTGACGACATTCAGCTAACATCTACTCTTCTAGAGAATCTTCACGATTTTACAGATCTACTAGGAGAACTTCTACAGAACACAGAGAATAACGGAGGTACTTACTATTTGTCTAAAATTTCAAGGGCTATAAAAAACCTTGAGTATGTTATCCAATTAGCTATTTCTCCTGTTGTTCCACTCAGCGAAGAATTACCAAAAGAAAGCATTGCCAGCAACAAGCTAGATACTCCCTTCTCTGAAGAGATAGTCAAGTCTAATTCAGATTCGGCTTCTGTGAGAATATCTACAGAGCATTTAAATACAATTCTTACTCAAACAGAGAGTTTTGTAGATATTAAAAACAACTTTGAACACTACCGTAGAGAACTTGAAGAGATATACTATGCGCATAGGGAGCCTAGAATCTATAATCTACTCAAAGATTTAACAGACTTTAATAGCACTGTAACACGTATGACAGACGATCTCACTGCAAATATACGTAATACTCTGCTTTCTACCTTCGATGCTCTTTTGAAGCTACTTCCTAAAATGGTAAGAGATTTATCTAAAGAATATTCTAAGGAAATTAACTTTAAAGCAGAAGGTGCATATGTAGAAATAGATCGTAGAATATTAGAGGAACTTAAAGATCCTTTGATACACCTTCTTAGAAATTCTATAGATCATGGAATAGAATTACCCCAAGAGAGAATAAAGGCAGGCAAAAGTAGAGAAGGTACTATATTAATTAAAGTAGAGAAGCTGCCAGAACAGAACGTTAAGGTTATTATTGAAGATGATGGCGCTGGAATTGACAAGAAGAGAATTATAGAATCTGCTTTAAAGAAAGGTATCATAACTCAGGAAAAATCTTTAGCTATAAATGATACTGAAATAAATGCTCTAATTTTTCAATCTGGAATTTCATCTACGAAATTTGTTACAGACATCTCTGGAAGAGGGTTAGGAATGTCTATTGTTGCAGATAAAATTGCAAACTTACAAGGCTGGCAAAGATATTTGTTAGCAAAAGGA
>CAZHHY010000084.1:6539-8018 GCA_964532375.1 uncultured Muribaculaceae bacterium | reverse complement strand
TGCAAACGATACTACAGAAGTTATAATTAGCGGCATCAACAATACGTAACCTCCAGTAATTTCTGCAATTAAGAAAATTGCCGTTAAAGGTGCCTGCATTACTCCAGCCATCAATCCCGCCATTCCCACCAAAGCAAAATTTGATTCAGGAAGTATTTCAAAGCCCGTTAAGTTTATAAAACGGCTCATTACAAAACCCGCTACACCCCCAATAAATAGAGTTGGGCCAAAGGTTCCTCCCACTCCACCACCAGCATTAGTAAAGGACATTGCCAAAACTTTAAAAAGAATAACGGCAGAAAAAAATATAACAACAAACCACTGGTTATCAAAGAGATCGCCAAACAAATTAGGCCCTATTGCAGAGTCTACATCTCCGTTAAGTAGCGATGTTAAAGAGCCATAGCCCTCTCCAAATAGTGGTGGAAATAGAAAAATAAGGAGCCCAAGAGAGAGTGCCGAGATTATCCAACGTCTAAAAGGATTAACTATTCGCTTAATCCTATCTTCCAGAGAGAGAGTAGTCCTAGTAAAATATAGAGATATAAAACCACAAAATAGACCTAATAAAATATAATAAGGTATGTTGGACATATTAAAATTCTGTATGTTATTGCTAAAAACAACAGCATCTCCCAAAAAAAGGAAAGAGACTGTAGCAGCGGTAACAGCCGAAACAAGCAGTGGAAGTAAAGAGGTCATAGACATGCTAAAGAGCAGAATCTCTAAAGTAAAAAGGATACCTGCAAGAGGGGCTTTGAAAATACCAGCTATGGCTCCCGCGGCTCCACAGCCAAGCAGAATTGTCATATGCTTATATGAAAGCCCCATAATTCTGGCAATATTGGAACCAATAGCAGCACCTGTGTAAACAATTGGAGCCTCGGCACCCACAGAGCCTCCAAATCCAATTGTGACAGAACTTGCTGCAACAGAAGACCATGTGTTGTGAGCCGCAATTTTAGAATCATTCTTAGAAATTGAAAGCAATACCCTTGTTACACCATGACCAATGTTCTCTTTTATGAAATATCTAACGAATAGAAGTGCTAGTAGCATTCCTATTCCAGGATAAATAATATAAAGAATACTTTCAGAGGTAGTGTCAAACCACCCCCTTAACAGCCACGCAAAAAGATGAATTAAATGTTTCAAGATAACTGCAGCTAGCCCACTTAAAAGCCCAGTTATCAAAGCAAGTATCATTAGCATCCTGCTTTCGTTCATTTTATGCAGTTGCTTAGAAAAGTATTTTATTGAATCTTTAATTATATCCATAAAAGTGTAAAAATACAAAAAAAGCCGGATATAAAACCCGGCTTTCACTATTTTAATATAGGCTATATCAATTAGAGTTGGCGAACTTAGTCGTCTCAATCTTGTTCATCGGAAAATGAAGCAGAGGTATCGTCATCTGGAAATTCATCTGGGTCTCCATCGTCATCGTCAGACCCACCTCCAAATAGACCTCTTTCAACA
>CAZHHY010000084.1:0-6529 GCA_964532375.1 uncultured Muribaculaceae bacterium | reverse complement strand
GTGAATTCCATGCTTGGACTCAGCCCGGTTTAAAACATCTTCGTAATCATCAATTTTGACATCTACTTTTACTAAGTAAATTGCATCTGGCACCTCAAGAGATATTGCATAAAAAAAAGACCTATCTGGTTTTTCAACTTTAAACACCTCACTCATGTAATCTGAGTAGCCTTTTGGGTACTTTTCTTTAAAAGCTTCTAGTAAATCTGGCTTAAGATTCGCAAAGCTTACAACAGCTCTTTTTTTTGCTTGATGCGCCGGCGATACCGATTCTTTACTGATAGGCGCTTTACTTGGTTTTTCCATTTATAGCTAATTCTTATATTCAAATTGAGGTGCAATTATAATGCAATTTTTTATAATAACTAAGCTTTTGTTAGAATTTATTGAAAAAAAATGATTTTTGTTTTTTCTTCTTAACTAAATCTCTTTCAACAAATAGTTTTTTGAATGTAACTGGGTCTATACCCGAATAAAACGCAGCAGCCGATCTGGTCATGGGAGTTGGCGTAAAGTCTTGAACTTGTTCTAAGTTGACTCCCTTTAAAGTTTTATTAGAAGCCAAGGCTTTCATATGTTCCATAGTACATCCAGGGTGCGAAGATATAAAATATGGAATTAATTGAAATTTTCTCTGTTCACTTTGACATATTTTATCAAATTCATCTTTGAGAAATGTAAAGTTTGCGAACGAGGGCTTTCCCATTGCTTTTAAGACACTCTCTTCTGTATGTTCGGGAGCAACTTTTAATCTTCCAGAAGTATGGTTCAAAATGAGATCTCTAAGATACTCTTTGCCACTATTGTCTAAATACCCTTTTTCATTTAAGAACAGATCATATCTAATTCCACTAGAGACAAAATTCTTTTTAATGTTTTTAACTCTAGATGCTTTTGAATATAGTTCTAACAAAGGTTCATGGCTATGATTAAGATTTTTACATACCGCAGGATATATACAACTCTCTCTATGGCATTTAACACAAATGTCTAAGTTTTTACCTTTCATCTTATACATATTTGCCGTTGGCCCCCCTAGGTCAGAAATAACACCCTTAAAACTCTCATTAGCAGCAATTATAGAAAGTTCTTTTAAGATAGAAGATTCAGATCTAGATTGCACAAACTTACCCTGATGAGCCGATATTGTGCAAAAACTGCATGAACCAAAGCACCCCCGGTGAGTATTTACAGAGAATTTAATCATCTCGAACGCTCCAATGTGCTTCCCTGTATACCTGTAATGTGGTTCTCTTTTATATGGCAAATCGTAGAATTCATCAATTGCACCATCGGGTTCAACTCCAAAAGGAGGGTTAATCCGTACAAATCTACCCATACATGGCTCAGAGATATGAGCAGCAAACCATGAATTAGATTCTTTTTCAATGATGTTAAAGTTCTTCACAAACTCTTCTCTGTTTTTAAGAACCTTTTCAAAAGAAATTAGCTTTACAGATCTCTCCTCGCCCTTGTATGGAAAATCTGACAACCAAGCAGTTTGAGGCACCTTTTTGAGGTCTTCGACTCCCCCCCCTTTACTCAATATTGAAGCAATTTCTTTTACAGCTCTCTCTCCCATTCCATACACAAGCAAATCTGCCTTAGATTCAAATAATATAGAGGGTCTAAGAGAGTCTTGCCAATAGTCGTAGTGAGCGAGTCGCCTTAAAGAGGCCTCAACCCCACCAATTACAACAGGAACAGTTGGGTATAATTGCTTCAAAATTTTTGAGTAGATGGTTACTGCATAATCGGGCCGCTGTCCAGCCCTACCATCGGGAGTGTATGCGTCGTCTGAACGTAATCTTTTGGCAGCAGTATAATGATTTATCATAGAGTCCATTACACCCGAGTTAACTCCAAAAAAAAGCCTAGGAGCACCTAGTTTTTTAAAATCGCGTAAATCGTCCCTCCAGTTAGGTTGAGGAAGGATAGCTACTCTATATCCTAAAGATTGGAGATACCTACCAATTACTGCTGTGCCAAAAGAGGGATGATCTATATATGCATCTCCTGTAACAAGAATAATATCTATATAATCCCAACCTAAAATATCTATCTCCTTTTTTGAGATAGGTAGAAAACCTCTATTTCCCAGTAATTCTTTATTCTTTAAAATCATTTTACATCCTTTCGGGCAGCTCAATACCCAAAATACCCATTGCCTTCCTTAGTACTTTAGATATTGTACCTATAAGCATTAATCGCTGACTCTTTATACTTTCATCTTCTTCCTTGAGTATACTCGCCTCATGATAATATTGATTAAACTCTTTAGCCAGTTCATAGGCGTAGTTTGCAACTATTGCAGGTGAATGCTCGTTCCCACCTTCACGAATTTTATCAGGAAAAATATTTAGCAATTTAATAATTTCTCTCTCTCTTGTATTAATTTTAGAACCAGTAATGCTAACTACAAGGTTTAACTCTTTCGCTTTCCTAAGGATAGAGCATATTCTTGCGTGAGTATATTGAATAAAAGGGCCAGTATTACCATTAAAATCGATAGATTCCTTGGGGTCGAAAAGCATTGTTTTCTTTGGATCTACCTTAATGATGAAGTACTTAAGAGCTCCTAAGCCAATAATCTCAAAAAGATGCTCTTTCTCTTCTTTTGGCATATTGTCTAGTTTTCCCATCTCTAAAGAGGTTTCTCTAGCCGTAGCAACCATTCCTTCTATAAGGTCGTCGGCATCTACAACAGTACCCTCTCTTGATTTCATTTTGCCCTGAGGCAACTCAACCATGCCATAAGATAAATGGTAAAGATTATTAGACCACTCATAGCCAAGCTTTGCCAAAAGCAGTTTCAGTACTTGAAAGTGATAATTTTGCTCGTTACCAACAACATAAATATGTTCATCTAAACTATATTCAGAAAATCTTTGATGTGCAGTACCAAGGTCTTGAGTCATATAAACAGAAGTGCCATCTGCTCTTAAAAGTAACTTTTCATCTAATCCATCGTTTGTGAGGTCACACCAAACAGAGCTATCTGCTCTTTCTGAAAATACACCTTTAGCTACTCCCTCTTTAACTAACTCTTTACCTAGCAAATATGTTTGTGATTCATAATAGGTTTTATCGAAAGATACTCCCATTCGAGTATATGTTTTATCAAAGCCAGCATATACCCAACTATTCATCTTTTTCCACAGTTCTACTACTTCATGGTCTCCCTGTTCCCACTTTACCAGCATCTCTTGAGCAGATTTAAGTATAGGAGCATTTTTTTCGGCCTCTTCTTTTGGTACTCCCTTAGACATTAACTCCTCTACCTCTTTTACTAACAATGTATTGAACGCAACATAATATTTACCAACAAGATGATCTCCTTTTAAGCCACTATTTTCTGGTGTCTCTTTTCCCGATAATCTTTGCCAAGCAAGCATAGATTTGCAAATATGTATTCCTCTATCATTTACAAGATTTACCTTAATTACATTGTGGCCATTTGCCTCTAATAGATTAGATACAGACCAACCTAAAAGATTATTTCGTATGTGCCCCAAGTGCAATGGTTTATTTGTATTTGGCGACGAAAATTCTACCATTACATTTTTACCCGATTTTGGGAGTTGCCCATAATTGGCAGTAGATGCTATTGTATTAAAAACATCCATCCAATAGCTATCTTTAAGCTTAATATTAAGGAACCCTTTTACAACATTATAACTCTCTACCTCTCTGCAATTTGAATTTATATACTTCCCAATTTCATCTCCAGTAACTTCTGGAGATTTTTTCGAAAACTTTAAAAGCGGAAACATAACCGCTGTAATATCACCTTCAAATTCTTTTCTTGTTGCCTGAGTTTGAAATAAATTATCATTGGCACCCTCTCCGTATATGTTAGCTACGGCCTCCTTCACCCACTTGGTGATCAATTGTTCTGGATTCATATAAATTTATAATTATCTATTTTGCAAAATATTTCTTCATCTCTCTTTTAACATTAGGAGCAAGTATAAACATTGTTACCATAGTTGGTAAGGCCATTAGAGCATATGCACTATCTACTATGCCTACAACAACATCTAAAGAGATTACTGCTCCAACTATTAACATCAGTAAAAAGAAATAGTTGTAATAGTGTGCATATTTAGCTCCAAACAAAAAGCCAGTACACTTAACCCCATAATAGGAATAAGAAAACATAGTAGAAAAGGCAAAGATAATAACCATGAACATAAGTAGGTAATGGCCCAATCCAGGTATAGCCATTTCGAATGAATCCATAGCTATTTGAATTCCCTGTATCTGCGACACCTCATAGTTACCATTAATCAGAATTGCCAATGCTGTTAAAGTACATACTAAGCCCGAGTCTATTGATGGACCAAGCATAGCTACCAAACCTTCTCTAACTGGTTCGCTGTTTTTAGATGCACCATGCATCATTGAGGCAGTACCTACCCCAGCTTCATTTACTAGTGTTGCCCTTCTAACTCCAATAATAATCGCACTTCCCGCAAGCCCTCCTGCCCCAGCCTTAAAATCAAAAGCACTAGCAAAGATAGAGCCAAAAATACCTGGAATTTCAGGTAAATTTGTCAATATAATATATGCAACTAAAACAAAATAAAGTGCTACCATTCCAGGAACTACTTTTGCAGCAACCTTAGAAATTCTTTTAATACCACCTAAAATAACAATAGAGACCAACAGGCAAACAATAATGCCAATAATTAATCTAGTGTAAAAAGTGTTTGTAATAGCTGTTTCATGACTTAGAATAGATGTGATTGCCTCTGTAAGTTGGTTCGATTGCCATAAACAAAGAGTACCTACTAGACCAAAAATTGAAAAGAAAACAGCTGCAGGCTTCCATTTCATGCCTAGCCCCTTTGTAATCATATACATTGGGCCTCCTTGCAACTCACCTTCTGAATCTTTGTCTTTATACATGATTGTCAAAGTTCCTTCAAAAAACTTTGTAGCCATTCCTAGTGCTGCGCTAACCCACATCCAAAAAATTGCACCTGGACCACCCATGGTAATAGCTACTGCCACTCCAGATATACTACCCATACCAACTGTAGCGGCAATTGCACTAGCCAAAGCTTCAAAAGAGCTAATTTGACCAGGAGCATCGGAGTCTTTCTCTTTCAAAGATCTTATTGCTTTAAAATAGTAACGAAAAGGGGTGAAACCCGAGTAAATCATAAAAAAGAGCCCTCCTCCTATCAGAAGTGCAAAAAGTGGCATCCCTAACGAATTACTAAATTGAGTAATTGAATTCTCTACAGAAGTCCAAAAGCTAGTCATATATTTTAGGTTTTAGGTATTGTTTCTTTAAACTTTTCTTTGCCCACTTTATTATTAGTTAAGCCAAGTTTTTCGGCAACCACATTTACGGTGGTACCTTGAACTAGAAGAGATATAATTGTAGCAAAAAAGACAATATTAAACATTATTCTTGCATTTGGTTGCCCTGCCAAAAGCGGGTAGGTGGCAAAAACTATAGGAACTGCCCCTCTTAACCCAATCCATGAGATATAATGCCTTGTTTTTATATCTATATTCTTAAAAGGCAAGAGCGATATGAATACAGAAAATGGTCTTGAAATAATAATAATGGCAAATGATATAGCCAAACCAATACCTACAATTTCTAGTGTAATAAGCTCAGATGGGTATACTAGTAATCCTAGAGTAAGAAACATTACAAGCTGGCTCAACCAAGCTATACCGTCAAAGAAAGTATAGAGAGTTTCGTCACATTGGCTTTTGCTATTGCCTATTGCTAATCCAGCTATGTAGACTGCTAGAAAACCGTTTCCACCTAGAAGATCTGTAAATGAATATGTAAAAAACAGCGAGGCTAAAAGTAAAATATGGTACAACGATTTATTATCAAAATTAATTTTTCTTACAAAAAATAGAGTAGCTCTTGCAATTGCATACCCGCATATTACTCCAATTGTAAATTGTGTAATCAAACTAAAGATAAAAGAGAACACACTAATATCTCCACTCATAGACATTTGTAAAAAAATAATAGTGAGCATGAAAGCCATAGGGTCATTACTACCACTTTCTAGTTCGAGTAATGGCCTTATGTTATTTTTTAGCGATACTCCTTTAGATCTAAGTATAGAGAAAACCGAAGCAGAATCTGTAGATGACATTATTGAAGCAAGCAACATAGATTCTGGCAAGGTGAATGTTATAAAACTTGCATAAATATGGGTTATGAAATAGATTATTGTACCTGTGAAAAGTGCAGTTAAAAGCACACCAACCGAAGCTAAAGTTAAGCCTGGCCCCAAAACAGGCCGTATCTCCGATATTTTAGTATCTAAACCACCCGAAAAAAGAATAACACTCAAAGATACTATGCCAATGAATTGAGCTATATATGGGCTGTTAAATACAATACCAAAGCCATCGCTGCCAAACACCATTCCAACTGCTAAGAACAGAAGAAGAACCGGTACTCCAAACTTATAACCAGCTTTACCTGCTATAATACTCAGAAAAAGCAAAACAGAGCCAATGAGTAAGACATTCTCTGTGGTAACAT
>CAZHHY010000083.1:0-8183 GCA_964532375.1 uncultured Muribaculaceae bacterium | reverse complement strand
ATTGGAATACAAATATATTTGAGGCAAAACTTAGAGAAAAAATGAAAAACAGCAACTTCCCAATTTTTCCTTACTTTGAGTTTAATAATTACAACAACCCTAACGCCGGTGTTTTACCAGATAACTTCCCTCCTCAATATTCAAATGGCTATGCATCTGCAAATAACCGTTTGGGGCTATTAATTGAAAATCACATATATAAGCCATATAAAGAGAGAGTTACTAGCGCCTATCTAATGCTCAAACATTCTATGGAAATAATTGGTAGTAACAGTTATTCTCTTCAAAAAGAGATTATTGCAGCCGATAATTACGTTGCTTCACAATCGCTTGCAAAAGACTCTCTACCGCTAATGTTCAATCACAACCATAAAGAGAGCTCTTTAGTAGATTTCCTAGCATGGGAAACAGTTACAGAAACAAGCGAACTTACTGGCGCTCGATGGACCTACTCTAACAGGAACTCTCCTGTAACCATTAAGATGCCATTCTTCACCTCCTATAATGAAGACCTTAAGATTAAATTACCTTATGCCTACATTATTCCACAAGAACAAATAGCAACAATAGAGCTCCTAGATATTCACTCAATAAAATATGAGAAAATTGTTGCAGATACAATTTACAATGCTCAAACTTATCGTTTTATAAACCCCGAATGGTCTAAATTCCCATATGAAGGAAGAATAACTCTTAAGTCCGATTTTTCTGAACAAACAGAAAGTGTAAAATGTAACGCCGGAGATATTATTGTTTATACCAACCAACCTAAAGTCAAGATAGTAGCCCACATGTTAGAGCCAAAATCGCCTACATCACTTGTTTATTGGGGCTTTTACAATTGCTATGCTCGCCCTACAACAGAATTCTGGATAAGACTAAATTATATGGAAGTTAAAGGAAGAGAACTACTTGCCAAAGATCCCGAACTCCGTAAAGAGTTTGAGTTAAAAAAGCAACAAGACAAACAATTTGCATCAAATCCAGATGCAATCCTCCAATTTTTCATGACAAAAGTGCGAGCAAATATAGAGCAAGATGCCAACAGATACCCTGTAATCAAAATCTTCAAATAGCCATTTTCATCGCCGTGGTTTATGATAGAAGATCAATAATTGTGAAGAGGGCGAAAATGACAGAGGCAATGCCGTTAGCGGTAAAGAAGGCTGCATTAATTCTGGAAAGGTCTTTTACCGAGATTATTAGATGTTGCCAAAGAAGAAGCAAAGAGAATATGATAGCGCCCAAGATATAAATAAGCCCCAACCCATTAACTACAAAATAAAAGAGAACTAACAGGGGAATTACTAATGCATGACTTGCAGAGGATATGATCAAAGCTTTTTTGGTTCCTACCAACTGAGGTATTGAGTGCAATGAGTTCTCTTTATCGAACTCTTCGTCTCCAAGAGAGTAGATAATATCAAAGCCACTAACCCAAAACAAGACTAATACCGAGAGGATAACCGGAGCAATGTGGAATGTGCCAGCAACAGCAATATAAGCCCCAGTGGGAGCAATTGAAAGAGCAATGCCTAAGATGTAGTGACTAAGGGCGCTAAAACGCTTAAAATAGCTATAGCCAAGCAAAACCAAAAGAGTTGGAAAGGCAAGCATAAAAGCCAAAAGGTTAATAAACCAAGCTGCTATCAAAAAAATTAGAGCGTTAACTATTACAAATATTAATGCATCTTTAGCAGAGATCTTTCCAGCAGGAATTTCTCTTTGCTTGGTTCTGGGATTTAAAGAATCTACGTCTCTGTCTTTATACCTATTGAAACCCATAGCAGCATTCCTGGCCCCTACCATGGCTATAAGAATAAGCACTAAGAGAGGTAGCGAAAACTTCTCGCCCGAAATAGTAAGTGCTAAAACAAAGCCAGTAAGTGCAAAAGGCAAAGCAAAAAGAGTGTGAGCAAATTTAACCATTGAAAAATAGTTTTGCACGCTTTTAATTCCTTTAATCATTATGAGTAGGCTCTTATTAAATTATTAATCTATCCTATATTTAGCTCCTTTTTGCCAGTGCAAATTATTGGCACAAAATAAATAACAAAATCAATAAAAGAAAATTAGTTATCTATCTTAATGTAGCATCAAAGTCATTCATAAACTTTGTTAAGAGCTTATTCATGATTTCTTCTACATATTTATCAGTAAGGGTTTTGTCTGAATCTTGAAGAGTAAAACTAATTGCATATTGTTTTTTCCCTGTAGGTATTTTATCTCCGCGGTAAACATCGAAAAGAACTACCTCTTTAAGTAGTTTTTTCTCGACAGCAAATGCACATTTGCGAATGGCTGCATAAGAGACACTTTCATCTATCAAAAGCGCTAAATCTCTAGTTACTTCGGGATATTTAGGCAACTCTTTATAGAGTACTTTTCTCTTTTTTACCTGATTTAATAAAATGTCCCAAGATATCTCGGCACCATAGACAGCCTGCTTAATATCAAACTTTTTAAGAAGTGGAGCGCCTATAGTTCCCATTATTGCCAATGGTTTACCTCCTCTAGTCTTAATAGTTAAACCCTCTGCAAAAATATCGGCAGGCGCATTATCATACTCCAACTCTAGCAGGTCTATTCCAAAACGTTTCAATATTACCTCTAAATATCCTTTGAGCATAAAGTAAGAGCCTCCGCTACGTTTGCCTCTCCAATAAGGCTGGCCTTGGCCAGTTACAAAGAGAGAGAGTTTTGAACTCTCTGAGTAATTTGAAAGAACAGACGATTGTTTGTTAGTATCGTGATTTTTTTCTTCACTATCATCGTGAGTTTGCTCTTCTTTAGCTTCTACATTAATCTCAGGCGCTAGCTTGTAAACATTCCCAAATTCGAATATTTTCAGCTCTGTAGCTTGATGGTTAATATTGTAAGATATTACCTCTAAACCATTTATCAATAAAGTTTGACGCATAGAGTTAAGGTCTGAGCTAAGCGGGTTTAATAGCTTAACCAAGTTTTCTGAAGCAAATGTTGTTAATTTAGAGTAGTACTCACCTTTAGTTAACGAGTTATTCATGGTCTCATAAAAACCATTATTTACCAAAAGATTTGCACAAAGCTCTCTAATTCTTTCAGGGTCGGGCTTAACCCCAGGAGAGAGTGATGCACTCATCCTTTCTGGAAGCTCAATATTATTATATCCATATATCCTAAGCACCTCTTCTACAACATCGCATTCACGAGTTACATCTACCCTATAGAGTGGTGCTGCAACTTCGCAACTGCCATCCTGTTCTTTCAAAATTTCAAAATCAAGATATTTTAATATAGATAGAATACTCTCTTTACCTATTTTTTTGCCAATAAGAGATTCCATCCTATCATAGTTTAGCGAGATTATTGCTCTCTCTTTAACTTCTCCTTCACATTTAACAATATCTCCTACAATTTTTGCACCTGCAACTTCTACTAATAGCTGGGTTGCTCTCTTTACAGCATAAGTTAATATCTCTGGATTTGCTCCTCGCTCGAAACGGAAAGATGCATCTGTTTTAAGAGAGTGCCTTTTTGAACTCTTGCGTATAGAAACAGGATTAAAATATGCGCTCTCTAAAAAAATTGCAGTAGTAGATTCAGAAACACCCGAATATTCTCCCCCAAATACACCACCTATACACATTGGTTTACTCTGGTCACAAATCATTAAATCTTCACTACTTAACTCACGCTCAACCCCATCTAAAGTTTTAAATTTCTCTTTTATATTTGCCCTCCTAACTACTACCGTCTCGCCTTCAATTTTATGGTAATCAAAAGCATGTAGTGGATGGCCTGTTTCGTGTAATACGAAGTTGGTAATGTCTACTACATTATTTATTGGTCTTAGCCCAATTGAACGCACTGCTTTTTGCAGCCAATCTGGAGAAGGAGCTACCTTTATATTGTCAATTGTAATCCCATAATACCTTGGAGAACCGCTGGGAGCCTCAAGTTTTACAGTAATTGGTTTTAAACTTGCCAACGAACGGGGCAAATTGTCGAACTCAGTAACCGATGGAATTTCCAAATTGCTATTAAAACCGTGGAATTTAAGGTATGCATTCAAATCTCTAGCTACTCCTATATGCGAAGCTGCATCTATTCTGTTAGGAGTTAAGCCTATCTCTAAAATTGTATCTGTCTCTAAATTTAAATATTCTTTTGCATTTAGTCCAACTTTAGTCTCTTTGGGCAAAACCATAATACCTTCGTGTGACTCACCTATTCCCAACTCATCCTCGGCACAAATCATTCCCATACTCTCTTCGCCTCTTATTTTAGATCGCTTCAGTTTAAGAGTCTCTCCATTAGAAAAAGTTAAAGTAGTACCCACTGTTGCAACTAACACCTTTTGACCTGCAGCTACATTTGGTGCACCACAAACAATGTTAAGAAGCTCTTGCCCTCCAACATTAACTTTTGTAACACTCAATTTATCTGCACCAGGGTGTTTACCACACTCTACCACCTCTCCTACAACTACTCCCTGCAAGCCACCGGGTATCTCTTCAACTTGCTCAAGCGATTCTACTTCTAGGCCTATTGCTGTTAGTATTTTTTCAATTTCCTGAACTGAAACATCTGTATCTAAATATCTTTTAAGCCAGTTATATGATATTTTCATATGGTATTATTTATTTTTATATGTTACCAATAGTTATGTACTTGTCTTTTCTAAACTCTATAGAAATCTAATAACTTAGTTTTTAGAGTTATTTAAAAAAGAGACTCTACAAACTCTTTTTTATTAAATATTTGCAAATCTTCAATTTTCTCACCAACTCCAATAAACTTAACTGGAATTTTAAATTGATCTGATATACCTATAACAACTCCACCTTTTGCAGTGCCATCTAATTTAGTTACGGCAAGAGCAGTTACATCTGTAGCTTTGGTAAACTCCTTTGCCTGTAAAAAGGCGTTCTGCCCTGTAGAGCCATCCAGCACTAAAAGGACCTCATGAGGTGCATCTGGAATTACTTTTCTCATAACATTCCTAATCTTGGTTAATTCATTCATTAGATTAACCTTATTATGTAGCCTACCTGCTGTATCAATAAGTACAACATCGGCACCAATAGCTACTGCATTAGAGACAGTGTCATATGCCACCGAGGCAGGGTCTGCACCCATTTTTTGTTTAACAATTGGAACTCCTGCTCGCTCGCTCCATATAGTTAACTGCTCTACTGCTGCAGCTCTAAAAGTATCGGCAGCTCCTAATACTACAGTTTTACCAGAAGCTTTTAACTTAGCAGCTAGCTTTCCTATAGTAGTAGTTTTTCCAACACCATTTACCCCAACAACCATAATAACATATGGTTTTTTTGAAAAATCGAAAGGCTCTTGCTCTGTATAACTTTCGTCTATATTAAGTAACCCCTCAATTTCGCTTCGTAATATTGAATTGAGCTCAGATATATTCATGAATTTATCACGAGCTACTCTCTCTTCTAACCTCGCTATTATTTTCAATGTAGTCTCTACGCCTATATCTGATGCTATAAGAGCTTCCTCTATATTGTCTAGAGTATTGTCGTCTACCTTAGATTTGCCTGCGACAGCTCTTGTTAATTTCTCGAGTAAACCTGTCTTGGTTTTTTCCAAACCATGTTCTAATGCTTTTTTCTCTTCTTTACTCTTAGAGCCGAACAATCCAAATAGTGCCATAAATGATAATTTTAACTGACAAAGATACTAATAATAGTTTATGTGCTAGAGTGCATAATACAAAAAAACCGGTACAAAAAACTGTACCGGCTTTTAATATACTATCATTCCAATGATTAATTCTTACCAGCGAAAAAATCCTTAACGCCATCTATAGGAATCATCTCTTCCTGGAAAGCATAAGAACCGCTGCGATCTGAACGTACCGCACGAATGCATTTCACACTCTTCTTGTTAGAAGCTTTATCTACCGAGAACTTAGCAACTGCTTTCTTAGCCATTATATTTCTTTTTAATTGTTCTTATTTAATCTCACGGTGAAGAGTTACCTTCTTCATGAATTTATTATATTTTTTACGCTCCAAGCGCTGAGTCGTATTCTTCTTATTCTTGGTTGTGATGTACCTAGAAATACCGGGAACACCGCTTTCTCTTTGCTCGGTACACTCCAGTATAACCTGAACTCTGTTACCTTTCTTTGCCATATCGCTTTAATGTATTAAAACACGTTGATTAAACCTTTAGCCTTAGCCTTTTTTAATACAGCGCTAAGACCATTCTTATTTATTGTTCGCATCCCTGCGGCCGAAACTTTTAGATTAACGAACCTTTCTTCCTCTGCAAGCCAAAAGCGCTTATTCTTCAAATTTGGTGCAAATTCGCGCTTAGTTCTGCGCTTTGAGTGAGAAACATTGTTCCCAATCATTCTTTTTTTTCCTGTAACTTGACAAACTCGTGCCATTATGTATAGTAAAATTTAATATTTTTTCAAGGGTTGCAAATATCGTGATTTTTTTTTTCTTATCCAAAATATTTACACAAATTTAAAAATCCTTTTCCATCTGATACTTTTTGGAAAAGCTTTGAATCGGTTTTTTGAAAACCATATCACAGCAGGCGACCCCACAACGTGAGACTCAGGCACAAACCCCCAGTACCGGGAGTCTAATGAATTATGTCTGTTATCGCCGAGCATAAAGTAGTAGTTCATTTTAAAGGTATAACTATTAGAAGCTATATCGTTGATGTAAATGATGCCATCTTTAATGAAGAGTTTATTACCCTCATAAGTTTCTATAATCCTATGATATAAGGGCAAGTTCTCTATTGTAAGAGTAACTTGTGCTCCCTCTTTTGGAATCCATAAAGGTCCAAAATTATCTCTAGTCCACTTAAAAGTATCTTCATTTGAAAATGGGAATATCATCTGCTTAAAGTCAGGAAAATCTGGAGGGTAAGTATCTATATTCTGTCTCACTTGTACCACGTTTCCCAAAGAATAGAGCTTCACAGCCTCTTCTTCATTCATAGGAAACGAAGAGTATCCTGGTATTGTTGAGTCAAAATAAAGTTCCTCGGGATTCAGCTCCATCCCATCAATAACTTTCGAATTTAAAGGGGTGCCTTTAGTAATTACAGTATATGTGTTCTGAATACCTAGATGTGGTTTTTGGGGAATTCCATTAATATGAACTTTCCCATTTATTATTTCCAAGGTATCTCCTGCAATTGCCACGCATCTCTTAACGTAGTTATCCTTTTTATCTACAGGCCTTACAACAATTGGCCCATACATCTTAATTGTTTGCTCCCGGCCATTTATTCGAACATGAGTATAGTAATCTTCTGTTGGCAACTGTGTGAGCACAGTATCGCCATGTGGAAAATTAAAAACTACAATATCGTCGTTTTTAACCTTAGAGAAGCCGGCAAGTCTTCTGTATGGATTCTGTATCCAGTTTAAATATGATTCTCCACCAGTAAAGGGAAGAACATTATGTACAAGAGGAAATGAAAGCGGTGTTTGTGAAACCTTAGGACCATATGAGAGTTTGCTTACAAACAGATAATCACCTGTCATAAGCGATCTCTCCATAGACGAAGTAGGTATCATATACGCCTCAAAGAAAAAAGATTTGATAAAGGTAGATACCACTAGAGCAAAAATAATTGCGTCTAACCAATCTAACCATGCATTTCTTTTCTCTCCCTCTTTATAATGTTTTTTCCAGAAGGCCCATTTTACTTTACGAGTAATAAAGAGATCGAAGACAATTACTAGCCCAAGAATGAGCCACCAATTACCAAACCATATTACCCAAAGCAAATACAAAAGAGCCCAGATACCAAACCTGAACCATTTGTTGCCTTTTATCCGGAGAATTTTCAATTTGGTCTATTTTACAGAGTTTATAATCGCTTCAAAAGCCTGCGGGTTATTCATTGCCAGGTCGGCAAGAACCTTACGGTTAAGTCCCACATTGCTTTTTGCAAGTTTACCTATGAACTGCGAATAGTTCATACCATGTTGCCTTGCTGCAGCGTTGATCCTCTGGATCCACAACGCACGGAATGCGCGTTTTTTGTTTTTACGGTCGCGGTAAGCATAAGTCAGACCCTTTTCGTAGGTATTTTTTGCTACCGTCCAAACATTGGCACGAGCAAGAAAATTACCGCGTGTCAGTTTTAAAATTTTTTTACGGCGGGCTCTTGAGGCCACCGAGTTTACCGATCTTGGCATACTA
>CAZHHY010000082.1:0-8387 GCA_964532375.1 uncultured Muribaculaceae bacterium | reverse complement strand
AGTGAGCTACTAGGCCGCCTTCGCCAGTAATCATTTTTCTAACTTCTTCAAGAGTATATTTACCAGAATAACAGAGTTTTGCTAAATCGTATGCAGGTAAAGTTCCAGATCTTTCCGGCGAGAAAGGCCCCTCGCCATTCAATGCATTATTTACATCAATAACTCTTCCTTGTGAATGGGCTCCAATAGAGACTCCACCTCCCAAGTGAGCTACAATAAGATTTAGAGACTCATAGCTTCTACTTAAAGTTACTGCGTAGCTTTTAGCAATCGCTTTTTGATTTAGAGCGTGGAATATAGATTTCCTTTCAAACAACGGGTGCCCAGTAATTCTAGCTATGGGTTCAAGTTCATCTACAACTACAGGATCTGCAATAAAAGCTCTACAGCCATTTATTTCACTTGCCAAGTCTGCTGCAATTAGGCCCCCTAAATTACTTGCATGTTCACCCCCGACACCCTCATGTAAATGAGCAATCATTATCTTGTTAACCTCATATATTCCAGATTTAATGGGTTTAACGAGGCCTCCTCTACCAACAATAATGGCTATTTCGGACAGGTCTATATCATTCTCTACTAATGCCTTAAGAATGGTGTTTTTTCTAAATTCAAATTGATCTGAAATTTTTACAAAGCCAGAAATTTCTTGAGAACTATGTCTTAGCGTAGTAACAAATAACTGCTTATGCCCATTATAGACTGCTATCTTGGTAGAAGTAGAGCCTGGGTTTATAGCTAATATTAACTGTTTCATATCTATTTGGCAGTAAGGGCTGCAAGAGCTATTGAGTTGAGTTTTGTATCAATACTATCTGCTCTGCTAGATAGAACGCAAGGTGCTTTTGCTCCAGCCACTATAGCAGCCTGTTTGGCACCTACACAAAGCAATGTATTAACTTTATAAAACACGTTTGCAGCTTCTAGATTTGGGAAAACTAAGCAATCTGCATCTCCAGCAACAGGGCTCACTAATTTCTTAACAGCTACTGCCTCGGCAGATAGTGCAACATCTAAAGCTAAAGGACCATCTACAAAACAACCAGAAATTTGACCTCTATCTGCCATTTTAGAGATAATTGCAGCGTCTACACAAGCTGGCATACTAGGAAGCATTTGCTCTGTTGCAGTTATAATTGCAACTTTTGGCTTCTCTATTCCTATTGCCTTTGCAGTTTGAACAACATATTTGGTTATTGCAATTTTCTGAGATAGATCTGGAGCAGGAATAACTGCGATATCTCCAAGAATAAGCAACTTGTGATATTGTGGATTAGAAAGAACAGTAACGTGGCTCAATACAGCTTTTGGAGGCAGAAGCCCTTTCTCTTTATTAAGAATTGCTCGCATATATTTATCGGTACTGCACAAGCCTTTCATTAGTATATCACCTTCGCCGGCATTAATTAAATCTACCGCCAAAGTAACAGCCTTGAGTTCATCGTCAATAGGTACAATTTTAAATATTGAAGGATCTATTTTTTCGGCTGCACATACCTGACGAATCATCTTCTCATCTCCAACTAGAGTTGCTTCGACAATACCTGCCTCAATAGCAAGGCGAGCAGCATTAATAGTGTGGTCATCTACTGCCCAAGCAGCTACCAATCTTTTCTTTGGCTTTGACCTTAGTTTGTCAAAAATTTGTTCAAATGTAGTTATCATATTATTCTAGATTCTTTTAATTCACATGTTAGATTTATATAGGTTTTAAACTACTTTAAAATAGTCATAGTGTCTTGAGCAATAACAAGCTCTTCATTAGTAGTTACAGCAGCCATCTTAACAACCGACCCAGGCTTAGAAAGCATTACATCTTTTCCTCTTGCACCTTTATTGGCCTCTACATCAAACTCAAGACCTAGGTAATTTAGCTGTGAACCTACTACTTCTCTTATATAAGTATCGTTCTCGCCAATACCTCCGGTAAATACAATCATATCTACTCCGCCCATGGCAGCTGTGTATGAACCAATATACTTTAACACTTTGTAGTGAAGCATATCTAATGTAAGCTTGGCTCTCTCGTCTCCTTTTGCAGCAGCATTTTCTATATCACGTGCATCTGATGATGACCCAAAGACGCCAAGAAAACCACTTTTTTTATTTAGTAATGAATTAATCCCAGCAGCATCTAAACCCTCTTTTTCCTGAATAAAGGTAACTATGCCTGCATCAATATCTCCACTTCTAGTACCCATAATTAGGCCCTCTAACGGAGTGAAGCCCATAGAGGTATCTATAGATTCTCCATTCTTAATAGCAGTAATAGAGCTTCCATTACCAAGATGGCATGTAATAACTTTAGATTTCTCAAAATCTAAACCAGCTAAGTCACATGCTTTCTTTCCTACAAATTTATGGCTTGTACCATGGAAGCCATATCTTCTAATTTTATGCTTTGTATAGTATTCGTATGGCAAAGCATACATATAGGCATAATTAGGCATTGTTTGATGGAATGAAGTATCAAATACAGCCACTTGTGGCGTCTCTGGCATAAGCGTTTTAATAGCATAGATTCCAAGAAGGTTTGCGGGGTTGTGCAACGGCGCAAGCTCACAAAGTTTTTCGATTCCCTCTATAACATCTTGATTTACCAAACGGCTACTGTTAAAAAACTCGCCACCATGAGCAACTCTATGCCCCACAGCTTGTATGTCTGATAATGAGTTAAGAACTCCTAGTTTAGAGTCTGTCAAAATTTCAAGAACTTTTTTAATGCCGTGAGTATGATTAGGAATATTATCCTCAGTTTCATACTTGTCTTTTCCGGTTACTCTATGTGAGAGTATACCTGTTTCAAGACCAATTCTTTCTACTAGCCCTTTTGCTAAAAGATTATAATCAGAAGTACTCTTCATGTCAAGAACTTGATACTTGATAGAAGAGCTTCCGCAATTCAAAACCAGAATTATCATAAAAATATCTATTATTAATTAAAAAATTTCTCTTTCAAAGGAATCAATCCTGCAAATTTAGTAAAAATACCTCTTTTTGCTACTTAAATATTACCAAAAGCTTAATTTTACAATAAAATTGAGAGGATGTGGTTAGAAAATCTCCCTTATTCTATTATACCATTTTTTATATCGTTGGTATTTATTTAGGCAATTATCTTAATTGTAACTTACAAGCCTTTGTAGCAATAATTGTTATTCTATTGCTAATTACAATTGCTTTATTCTATTTAGCATTAAAAAACAGAAGTTATAAGGTAGCTTTAACTTTAAAATACTCGCTCTATTTTACATTTTTACAAGGAGGCATAATTAATATGGGATTAAGCCCATATGCTCAAAAAAACCTAGTAAGCTCACTCTCTCAGAAGAGAGATATCAAAAACCTTAGGTTGTTCATTTTAAACCAAACAAAGGTACATAGAAATTCATCAAGTATAGAGTGTAATGCTATAGATTATAGAGAGAATGTCATACTCTATTCTAAATCAAAAGCTATTTTCGAGCAAATGAAACCAGGAGACACAATTATTCTAGACTATATACCTATAGCTATTAGCAACTTCAATAACCATTTCGACTATGAAAAATTTCAAGCAAAGAAAAAATATTTTACATATAGTATATTGAATGATACTAATTTCACATTAATTAAGCCAGCAAAAAGAGATTTTTTCTCTAACGTGAAAATAAAAAGGGGCAAATTAATAAAAGAGATAAGATCTAAATATGGCAACAGTGAGTGGTGCAATATATTAATAGCTTTAGTGTCGGGCGAAAAAAGCTACTTAGAAGAGAGAACCAAAGAGATTTACAAAGCATCTGGCGCTGTTCACCTAATGGCAGTATCTGGCCTTCATGTAGGGTTTGTATATCTTTTTGTATTAAACGTTTTAGCGGTTCTTGGAAAAAAAAGAGTAATTAGATATTTCAAAACAATATTGATAATCTCTGCTATATGGGCTTATTGTGCCTTTTCGGGATTTTCGCCCTCCTCTGTAAGAGCTTCATTAATGATCTCTATTCTTATAGTCTCGGAATTAATCACTGGAAGATACATTTCGCTTAATGCATTATGTGCATCGGCTCTTATTATCACTGTAGTGCAGCCTCAATCGCTTTTCGACATTGGCTTTCAACTCTCATATATTGCTTTACTCTCTATTCTAGTGCTAAACCCCTGTTTTAATAGGCAAAGAATATCGGAAAATAGAGTAATTCAATATTGCTGGAATATTATAACAATATCTATTTCTTGCCAAATAGGCACATCTTTTATCACAATTAGTAGCTTTGGCTATTTCCCTCTCTATTTTATGATTGCCAATATAATTTTAATGCCTTTGACTGCCATTGTTTTATATAGCTTTGGTGCAATCTCTATTCTTGGATTTTCAGATATAGCCGTAAAGATATTATCCCAAATAATAAAAGCCGTTATAGACATTATGTACAAAACAGCAGTTAAAATTGAATCTTTACCATTTGCTGTAATAGATACCAACCTAAATAAGAGTAAAATGATATTCTCATATATTATAGTAACAGTTATAACGGTAGCCTTATTGTATAGTTCAAGGAAAAAAGGTTTACAAAGTAGAGGCTATGAATGAAACTCCAATTACAGCAAGCAAAACTCCAATCCACTGCTTTTTTGTAAATAATTCCCGAAAGAAGAATACTCCTATAAGTGTTGTAAAAGCAACAACAGAGGCATTATGGATTGGGTAAACTACAGAACCACCTAAATTACCAACATTAATAAGTATCATCTTAGAAGTGAGTGCATTAAAAAGCCCCAACAGTGAGCCATACAATAAAGTATTTAAGGCAGTAGATTTCCAATTGACTCTTTTTAACTTATCTATTTCTAAACCTTGCTCACTTAACTCAGAAGAGTTAGCTATAGCTTTATTGTTTTTTAATAGAATGTAATCTGCGCAAAGTGCAATTAAACTAAATAAAACAGCAAAGGCGAAAACGCTAAACAGAAATACCTGCTTTTCATAAGGTTCAGAGATTACATATATATTTGCTAGTTCCATTGAACTATCAATCATTCCTGCCACAATAAAAACCATTAAGGGCAATATAAAAGCGCCCTTGTTTTTTTTCTCTGATTTCTTATATAGAATAAGAAAAATTGATACAAGCAAAACAGTTATCCCAACTAATTTCATTGCTAATGCATTTGTTTGCCCTAAATATAGCACCCCTACCGATACAGATATCAATATAGACATCTTATTGAGTGCAGTGGTAAGACCGATTCCTACTTTTTTTGTAGAGTACAACATTAAAATAAAACTCCCAGCAAATAAAACTGCAATAATTGCCGAAGGGAAAATTATTTTTGAAGAGTAACTCCAAAATGCATGATTTATAGAAAGATCTACGAAAGTTAATACTGCGGCTACAAAGTAATTTAAAGTTATTGCAATAAATACATTAGCCCCTTTAATGTTGATTAGCTTAAGAGATATGAACATTCCCAAAGCAAACAAAATGTGGATTATCAGATATATGAGATTTTGCATAAAATTTTGTTCATAATAAGAAGTAAAGATAAGTGGAATAAATCTTACTTTTGTAGTCTAAAGTTAAAAAAGAAACAAATGGGCGGATTATTTGGTGTTATCTCTAAAAAAAAATGTATTACCGAACTTTTCTATGGTACCGATTACCATTCACACTTGGGCACTCGCAAGGGAGGTATGGCTACCTATAATGAAAATGGAAATTTCGCAAGATCTATTCATAATCTAGAAAATTCTCATTTTCGAGCAAAGTTTGAAGAAGATCTAAAAAAATTTGATGGATTATCTGGAATTGGAGTAATTAGTGATAACGACGCACAACCTATCATTCTTAATTCTCACTTAGGCAAGTTTGCAATTGTTTCCGTTGGAAAAATCACTAATATAGATGAGTTGGAAAAGGAACTTATCTCTATAGGTCGCAACTTTACAGAGATGAGTTCTGGAAATACAAATCCAACAGAATTAACAGCATTGCTTATAACTGAGGGAAAATCATTTGTAGAAGGTATTAAAATAGCTCAAGACAAAATTAAAGGCTCTTGCTCATTTCTCCTTTTAACAGAAGATTCAATCTATGCATGTAGGGATAAATATGGAAGAACACCGCTTGTGATTGGTAAAAAAGAAGATTCAATTGCAGTTGCAAGTGAAACATGCTCTTTTCCCAATCTTAAACTCGAAGAAGAATATTTTTTAGGCCCAGGAGAGGTGTTAAAACTAAACGCACAAGGGTATGAGCAAATTATAAAACCAGGTAAGAAGCTTCAGATATGTTCTTTTCTATGGGTTTATTATGGATATCCTACTAGTTCTTATGAAAATATTAATGTAGACGATGTAAGATTTGCATTAGGAAAATCTCTTGGAGAAAATGACGATGCCTCTTTAGATGTCTCTTCGGCTATCCCAGATTCAGGAACTTGCATGGCCATAGGCTATGCTACTGGTAAGAAAATACCTTATAGATGTGCAATAGTAAAGTACACCCCAACATGGCCTCGTAGTTTCACTCCCTCTAATCAATCTATTAGAAGTTTAGTTGCCAAAATGAAACTAATCCCAAACAAAAGTCTCTTAAGAGAGAAAAGGATAGCATTTTGTGACGACTCAATAGTTAGGGGAACCCAGCTTAAAGACAATGCACAAACCCTTCTTGGGTATGGAGCAAAGGAAATTCACATTAGAATTAGTTGCCCGCCTCTTATCTACCCTTGCGATTATCTTAACTTTGCTGCCTCTCGCTCTCCATTAGAGTTAATTACAAGAAGATATATTTTACAAAAAGAGGGTGCTCACGATATAAACTTAGATAAATACGCCAAAGCAGGCACCGCCGAATATAATGGTATGGTTAATTACATAAAAGAAGACCTAGCCCTTTCTAGCTTAAAATTCAACAGTGTAGATGAACTTATAAATGCAATTGGCCTACCAAAAGAGCGAGTTTGCACTCATTGTTTTGACGGTACTGGAGAAATTTAATAAAAACAATTTATTGACACCATAAAATTTTGGTATGTAAGATTTTTATATAACTTTGTGATGTTAATAAACCTAATTTTAATCTTTTATTTCCGTTCATATGAACATTTTCGTATCAAGTTTAAGTTTCCGTGCTAAGAAAGAAGATCTAGCCGAACTATTTGCACCCTATGGCGAAGTTACTTCAGCCAGAATTATTATCAATCGCGACACCCGTCGTTCTAAAGGTTATGGCTTCGTAGAAATGCCAAACGAATCTGAGGGTAATGCAGCTATAGAAGCTCTGAATGGTTCAGACCACATGGGACGTACTATTAGTGTAGCCCAAGCCAATGAACGCCCGGAAAGAGAAGACTAGTATTGATACTAATCTAATCTAATATAAAAAAGAAGCCGATCATTTATGATTGGCTTCTTTTTAATATACTCATATTATCTATTCGGCAATATGCATCTCGTTTATTAAGTGAGATGCCCCTGCCACCTTTTCTATTGTAAATAGGACATATCTAATATCTAAAGAGATATTTCTACAAACCTCTGGGTCGAAAGCAATGTCACTCATAGTACCTTCCCATACCCTATCAAAATTTATCCCAATAAGTTCTCCATTAGCGTTTATAACAGGGCTACCGGAATTACCTCCCGATGTATGGTTAGTAGCAATAAAACATACAGGCACAGTGCCCTCTTGTGTCCACTTGCCAAAATCTCTCTTTGCATATACATCTCTTAAAACTTGTGGAATGTTATAATCATAAATATTAGGATTATCTTTTTCCATAATTCCCTCAATTGTAGAGAAGTGCTTATAATAAATAGCATCTGATGGCCTATAACCACTAATATTACCATAGGCAATTCTTAGAGTAGAGTTTGCATCGGGGTAAAAAACACGGTTTTTCGCAAATTCCATTTGGCCTTTCATATAAGTTCTATATAACAGAGCTAGTTCATTATTAATACTATCTGTAAATGGCTTAATATTATTCAAATTATTCTCATTGAATGCATTATATAATAAAAAGGCAGGGTCATTTGCAAATGTTTCTTCAGAAACTCCATCTTTTATTGCACTATAAGCTTTAATTGAATCGGCAAGCAAAGAATTTGAGAAGAGCAGATGTGCCATTTTTTCTACAGAACCCATCTTCTCTTTTAACTCTATAAAATAGGTGGGCTTCATATCGTTTGGAACCTGCTTGTCATACTCATTAACAATAGCAATAAATGATTTTTTATCTATTGGCAAGTAATAGTTCTTATAGTAATCTGTCATAATAGACTTCACATTACTTGAGAGCACTTGAGGTACCATTTTAGAACCTCTTCTTACTGCAATAGAAACATCTCTAGCAAGCTTAATAATTTCATTAGAGATAATTGCCTCATTATAATACTCCGA
>CAZHHY010000081.1:0-8426 GCA_964532375.1 uncultured Muribaculaceae bacterium | reverse complement strand
AGCAACTAAATAGAACCTAGATCATGGCAAAAAAGACAGGAACATCAAATAAGAAGAAGGTTGTAAAAGTAGAGGCCTACGGTCAGGCGCACATTTCGTCTACTTTTAACAATATAATTGTATCTCTTACCAATGCTACAGGCCAAGTTATAAGCTGGTCCTCTGCTGGTAAAATGGGAATCAGAGGTTCAAAAAAGAACACTCCTTATGCAGCTCAAACTGCTGCAGAAGATTGCTCTAAAGTGGCATATGATTTAGGACTACGTAAGGTTAAGGCCTACGTGAAAGGACCGGGAGCCGGGCGTGAGTCTGCAATTCGTACTATTCACGGAGCGGGTATAGAGGTAACAGAGATTATAGACGTTACACCAATGCCTCATAACGGATGCCGTCCAAAAGGACGTCGTAGAGTGTAACCTTTTTAAATTCATAATAACCGATTTAACATGGCAAGATATACAGGGCCTACTACCAGAATCGCCCGCAAATTTGGAGAACCAATTTTTGGTCCCGATAAAAATTACGAAAGAAAAAACTACCCTCCGGGACAACACGGACTAGCAAAAAAGCGTAAAAAAGTTTCTGAATATGGAGTTCAATTAAAAGAAAAACAGAAGGTTAAATATACCTATGGAGTTCTTGAAAGACAATTCAGAAAACTTTACGATACAGCTTCTAGAATGAAAGGTCGTAAGGGTGAAAACTTAATTTTACTGCTAGAATCGCGGTTAGATAACTTAGTTTTCAGAATGGGTATTGCACCTTCTCGTGCAGCTGCCAGGCAGCTAGTTACTCATCGTCACATTGTTCTCAATGGAGAACTTTGTAACATTCCTTCTGCAATTGTAAAACCAGGAGATATTGTTGCTGTTCGCGAAAGATCTAAGAGTCTTGAAGTGATACAAAACAGTGTTTTACGTGGCTCGGCAAGATTTTCGTGGATTGAATGGGATAGTTCTACACTTACAGGTAAATATTTGAATATGCCTATAAGAAGTGAAGTCCCTGAGACTATAAACGAACAATCAATAGTCGAGTTATACTCTAAATAATAATATAATGGCAATTTTAGCATTTCAAAAACCCGATAAGGTAATAATGCTTGACGCAACCGAAACATTTGGTCGCTTTGAGTTTCGCCCACTGGAGCCAGGGTATGGCATCACTGTAGGAAACTCCTTGCGTCGTATTTTGTTATCGTCTCTAGAGGGCCATGCTATCACTGCAGTAAGAATTCAAGGAGTAGATCATGAATTTGCTACTATTCCCGGAGTTATTGAAACTGTGGTAGATATAGTTCTTAATCTAAAGCAAATGCGTTTTAAACGCATGGTAGAAGGAGAGGAGTCAGAGATAGTAAATATTACTGTTAGCGGCAAACAAGAATTCACTGCAGAAGATGTCTCTAAACAGCTATCTTCTTTTAAAGTACTTAACCCCGAGCTTCATATATGCTCTATGGAGCCTTCGGTAGCACTCACTATAGAACTTAGAATAGGTAAGGGAAGAGGTTATGTTCCTGCAGAGGAAAATCGAGTTGAAGATGCACCATTTGGCGTTATTCCTATAGATTCGATTTTTACTCCAATCAAAAACGTGAAATTTTCTGTAGATAACTGGCGTGTAGAACAAAAGACAGACTACGAAAAATTGAATTTTGAGATAACTACAGATGGTTCGATACACCCTAAAGATGCACTCAAAGAGGCTGCAAAGATTCTAATTCATCACTTCATGCTTTTCTCCGATGAGAAAATCACTCTTGAAACTCCGGTAGAAGTTGTAAGTAATGAGTTAGACGAAGAATCTCTTAGAATGAGACATCTGTTAATGTCTAAGCTAGGAGATATGGAACTTTCTGTTAGAGCTCTTAACTGTCTTAAAGCAGCAGAGATTGAGACATTGGCAGATCTTGTATCTCTTCAAAGAACCGAACTTATGAAGTTCAGGAACTTTGGAAAAAAATCTCTATCAGAGATTGATACCTTGGTCGATCGTTATAAACTCGGCTTTGGGATGGATGTAACAAAGTATAATATTGAAAAGAAAGTATTGAAAAATGAGGCATAAAAAATCATTTAATCACCTAGGCCGCAAGAGTGGGCACCGCAAAGCGATGTTGGCAAATATGGCCTCGTCTCTTATACTTCACAAAAGAATTGAGACAACTCTTGCAAAAGCGAAAGCTTTAAGAGTCTATATAGAACCTTTAATTACAAAGTCTAAAGACGACACTACACACTCTCGTAGAACTGTTTTTGCTTACCTTAAGCAGAAAGAGGCTGTTACAGAGCTTTTCCGTACTGTTGCTCCTAAGATTGCAGAGCGTCCTGGTGGGTATACCAGAGTTTTAAAAACTGGATTCCGTAAGGGCGACGCTGCAGAAATGGCATTGATTGAGTTAGTAGACTTTAATGAGGCAGCACTTGTAGCAGCTAAACCAGAAGTTAAAAAAGCAACTACACGCCGTGCAGGTGCTAAGAAAGCTACAGTAGCTACTACCGATGCTAAAGCAGAGCCAAAGAAAGCAGTTAAAGTTAAGACACCAAAGGAAGAAAAATCTAAGGTAGAAGAACCTAAGGTAGATGCTCCAGAGGCTACTGCAGACGAGACTCCAAAATCTGAATAATGCACTTGGTAAAACATAAACAAAAAAAAGGCTGTCCTATATTTGGGCAGCCTTTTTTTTACTAATCATAGCAAAGATATGTGAGGTTTTACTATTTTTGTTTAGGGAAAATCCCTAATATATTGTGCTTATAGTTGAGTTAATAGATAATTAGAATAGTATGAAGATAGAGAACTTAAATAATTTAGTAGGAAATACCCCTTTGTTAAAAATTAAATTTTTGTATAAAGGGGAAGAGAGAATTTTATATGCCAAGTCTGAAGATTTTAATATGACAGGTAGCATAAAAGATAGGATGGCCTATTCTATATTGAAAAAATCCTATGAAACGGGTGTGTTAAAGCCTGGAGCAACAATTATTGAAGCTACAAGTGGAAATACAGGAATCTCTTTTTGTGCTATGGGTAGAGCGTTGGGGCATTCAGTTGTAATTTTTATGCCAAATTGGTTAAGTATAGAGAGGTATAATCTAATTCAAAGCCTTGGAGCAAAAATAAATTTGGTCACAAAAGAAGAGGGTGGCTTTCTTGGAAGTATTAGAATGGCAGAAGAGCTCGCAACTACAATAGAAAACTCCTTCTTACCTAGACAATTTTCAAATGAATATAATTCACAGGCTCATTTCGAGACTACCGGTCCGGAGATATGGAGCCAACTCATTTTTAGAAACATAGTACCAGATGCGTTTGTGGCTGGAGTAGGCACAGGTGGAACAATTATGGGTACTGGAAGGTATCTAAAAAGTAAGAATCCAAAAATTAAGCTCCATGCTATTGAACCAGCTAATTCACCTACCCTTTCTACTGGTCACAAAGTTGGTAGCCATAGGATTCAAGGTATTTCAGATGAATTTATCCCAGCTATTGTTAAGCTAGATGAGTTGAACGAGATAATTCAGGTAGATGATGGAGATGCAATTATTATGGCCCAAAAATTATCTGCAGAGTTAGGTTTGGCTGTTGGTATCTCTTCTGGAGCCAACTTTATTGGAGCTCTAAAGGCACAAAACATGATTTCTCCCATAGCAAATGTGGTTACCATATTTGCTGACGACAATAAAAAATACCTAAGTACAGATCTTATGAAACAAGAGCAGCTCAAAGAGCACTTCTACTCAAAAGATATAGAGCTAATTAGTTTTCATGCAATTAAACGGGTATGCATTACCTGTTGCGATTCCCTAGATTGCACAGGAGGCCACGACCACTCTACATTAGAGATGGAGAAACTACCAAAGTGCATAAGAAGGTAAAAGTTAAGCGATAAATATTCCTACCATTGCGGCGCTCATAAGTGCTACTAGAGTTGCTCCTAGGAGTGCTCTGAAACCGTAGGCCGATAAGATAGGCTTTTGATTTGGAGCCATTCCACCAACACCTCCAATAAGAATTCCTATTGAGGCAAAGTTGGCAAAACCACATAATACGTAAGTAGCCATTATTACCGATTTGGTAGATGCAAACACACCATCTTGTATCATTTGCGCAAGACTTTGATAGCCAATAAATTCAGTCATAATTAGTTTCTCTCCAAGTAAACGACCCACAAGGGCTATGTCGTTACCAGATACTCCGGTAAGCCAAATTACAGGTGCGAATATATAGGAAAGTATAAATTGCATTGAAAGCCCGTTATATCTACCAGCAGTAAGATCTGCAATTATAGGATTTAGAGACGTTAATGAGCCAATCTTCATAAAAATGGCGTTAAAGCCTGCTATAAGAGCATAGAAAACAAGAAGCATTGCACCTACATTTGCTGCTAGCTTAAGCCCTTCTGTGGTTCCATTGGCAATAGCATCAAGTACATTTTTACCAATTTTTTCTTTAGGAACCTCTACACTATTGTCTATCTCTTGGGTTTGTGGCTTGAGTATTTTAGCCATTGCAATAGCCCCTGGAGCAGCCATTATAGAGGCCGAGAGAAGATGTTTGGCAAACTCTAGCTCCAATGCCTTATCTCCTGCTCCCAACATGCCTATGTAGGCTGCAAGCACTCCTCCGGCCATAGTGGCCATGCCTGCAGTCATGATTAGCATTATTTCACTCTTTGTCATTTTAGGGATATACTCTTTTACCATTAGAGGAGCCTCTGTTTGGCCTAAGAAAATATTACCAGCTGTAGATAGTGATTCGGCACCAGTTAAGTTTAGCCCTTTCGTAAGAAGCCAAGCCATTGCCCATACTACTCTTTGGAGTATTCCCAAGTAAAAGAAGAGGCTAGTTAGTGCGCTAAAGAATATTATTGTAGGAAGTATTTGAAGCACAAATATAAATCCAAAACTATTTATATCCATCAGTGAGCCAAATACAAAGATAGAACCGGCTTTTGTCCAGTCTAATACTGCAACAAACAAACTACCAAGGAATTCAAAAATTGATTGGACGGCTGGGAATGCAATAACCGAGATAGCAATCATAAATTGCATAAGTAAAGCAAAACCAACTGTTTTCCAATTAATACGCTTTCTATCTGTGCTAAACAACCAAGCTATAACCACAAGTGATATCATGCCTAGTATGCCCCTAAAGATAGATTTCCAACTATATGTAATCTCTTTTTTTGCTAAAATATCTTTATATGGATTCTCTTTTACTACTATGGCCTTTTCAAGCGAGGCAGTATCTTGTAAAGCAGCATCTTGTGCTACTATAGTAGTGTTGTCGATTAAGCTGGCCTCACTTGGAGACTCTGTATTCGATACTTCTGTTTTTGCTTGAGAATTATTGCTGTTATTTGTTTCATTTTGAGCAAATATAAACGAGGCAGTAAACAGAGAGAGCGCAAATAATAAAATAAATTTTTTCACTTCTATTCTTTTTTGAAAGTCCAATGAGGGGCAAATATAGCTATTATATTATTATCTTTGAGCGTTGTTTAGAAAAGAATATGAGATTTGAAAAGATAGCACAAGACCTTGGTTCTTCGGCAAGATGCGGCCTTTTATATACAGACCACGGTGTAATTGAAACACCCATTTTTATGCCGGTAGGAACCATTGGTTCTGTAAAGGCAGTGTTCCATAGAGATCTAAAAGAAGATATTAAGGCTCAGATAATTCTGGGAAATACATACCATTTATATTTACGCCCGGGCTTAGATATCATTAAACGTGCCGGGGGGTTACATAAGTTTATCTCTTGGGATAGGCCCATCTTAACAGATAGTGGTGGCTATCAAGTTTTCTCTCTTGCTGCCAACCGAAAACTTACAGCACAAGGGTGTACTTTCCAATCCCACATAGATGGCTCTAAGCATCTATTTACTCCAGAAGGGGTAGTAGATATTCAAAGAGTGATTGGTGCAGATATAATAATGGCTTTAGATGAGTGTACTCCTGGCGATGCAGATCATGATTACGCTAAAAAATCTTTAGATCTCACAAAACAGTGGCTAGAGAGAGGGATTAAACATTTCGACTCTACTGAGCCTCTATATGGTTACTCACAAACATTTTTCCCTATTGTTCAAGGGTGTGTCTATCCAGATCTTAGAACTAGTGCTGCTGAACATGCAGTTGCTTTAGATAGAGATGGTTATGCGATTGGAGGTCTCTCTGTTGGGGAACCTGCCGAAGTTATGTATCAAATGCTAGAGGTGCTAGACCCACTTTTACCAAAGAATAAGCCTCGTTACCTTATGGGTGTTGGTACTCCTGCCAATATTCTAGAGGCAATAGCAAGAGGAATAGATATGTTTGATTGTGTTATGCCTACAAGAAACGCCCGTAACGGAATGTTATTTACCTCTAAAGGGACAATAAATATTAGAAATAAAAAATGGGCCGATGATTTTTCTCCGATAGACCCAGATGGCACTTCATTTGTAGATAGTGTCTATTCAAAGGCATATCTTAGACATTTGTTTATATCCGGAGAGATTTTAGGAGCTCAAATTGCTAGCGAGCATAACTTAGCTTTTTATCTTAAATTGGTTAAAGATGCTAGAAATCATATAAAGGCAGGCGATTTTAACTCTTGGAAGAATAGCTATGTCAAAAACTTAGAAAATAAAATTTAAAGATGAATCGTAGAAATTAATTAGAGAGATGAACTTTAAAATAAGCATCTTAGATAAGTACATAATAAAGAAGTTTATAGGAACCTACTTTTTTGCGATATTACTCTTTATCGGAATTGTAATTATATTTGATGTAAGTGAGAAGATAGACGATTTTGTAGAAAAGGGAGCATCGCTTCAGGCAATTGTAGTGCAATATTACGCCAATTTTGTCCCCTATTTTATGAATATGTTTAATCCTCTTTTTGTTTTTATTGCTGTTATTTTTTTTACATCTAAACTTGCTTCGCATAGCGAAATAACGGCAATGCTTGCTGGGGGAGTCAGTTTTAAAAGATTGCTTTATCCCTATTTTTTATCGGCGCTTGTAATTGCATCTCTTAGCCTTTTTCTAAACTTAGTTGTAATTCCTCCTGCAAACAAAGTAAGGCTGGAATTTACAGATAAGTACATAAAAGATAAGTATATAAATACAAATAGAGATATCCACCTACAACTCTCGCCAGGGATATATGTATATATGGAATCGTTTAATAGCTGGAGTAATATTGCATCTAGATTTACTTTGGAATCTATAGAAGGGCACACTATTACCTCTAAACTAACAGCAGAGACAGCTGTTTGGGATACTACTTTTAAAGGATGGCGCCTTTATAACTACTCTTTAAGGGAGATAAAGGGCAAAGAGTTCGAAATAACTCATGGTAAAACTTTAGATACAGTAATAAATCTTACTGCGTTCGATTTAAACCAAAGAGATAACATTGTAGAGTCCTATAATTATAGAGAGCTCAATAATCTAATTGAAGTTCAAAAAATGAGAGGCGATAAAATGGTTATCTATTCACAAATAGAAAAACAGACTAGGTTTGCGCTTCCTTTCTCGGCATTCATACTCACTCTTATTGGTGTATCTCTCTCTTCGAAAAAGAGAAAAGGGGGAATAGGCATGAATATTGGCATTGGCCTTATGCTTAGCTTTTCTTATATTTTATTTCTGAGATTTAGCCAAATGTTTGTGCATGCAGCTATTATGCCGCCATGGATAGCTATTTGGATACCCAATATGCTATATGCATGTATTGCTGCATTCCTATATAGAATAGCACCTAAGTAGTTTAGCTGCCAATAGTTTTTATAGGGCAAGTTTCGCTGCTACCTTCTCTAGCATATCTTTAGTCATAGACTCTAAATTCCATGAAGGGTTCCAATCCCATTCTGCTCTGGCGCAAGAATCGTCCATAGAATCGGGCCAAGAAGCAGATATCTCTGTCTTAACAGGATCGGGATCGAAACTGAATTGAGCATTTGGTACATGTTTTTTAATTTGGGCAAACAGTTGGGTAGGAGAGAAGCTCATTGCAGTTACATTGAAGCTGTTGCGGTGGAGTAATTTAGAGGGGTCGCAATCCATAAGATCTGTGCATGCTTTGAGCGCATCTGGCATGTAGAGCATGTCCATATAGGTATTGGCTGGGATAGGACAAGTATATTTTTGAGTTTTAATTATCTCATAAAAAACCTCTACTGCATAATCTGTAGTACCGCCGCCAGGGAGGCAGCCGTTAGATATTATACCTGGGAACCTCACACTTCTTGTATCTACACCAAAACGAGAATGATAGTAGTCACTTAAAAGTTCTCCAGAAACTTTACAAACTCCATAAATAGTGTTTGGTCTCATAACTGTATCTTGTGGAGTATTTTGATGTGGAGTGGAGTGGCCAAATACACCAATTGAACTTGGAGTAAACACAGAACAGCTATATTCTCTGGC
>CAZHHY010000080.1:0-8443 GCA_964532375.1 uncultured Muribaculaceae bacterium | reverse complement strand
CTTGCACTCTCCTACCCTGGTGTTACAAAATCTTATGCAATTCAGGCAGGTAGAGAGCTACGTGTAATTGTAGGAAGCGATGCTGTATCAGACCAAGATTCAGAGCAGCTATCATTTGATATAGCCAAGAAAATCCAAGATGAGCTAGTTTACCCAGGTCAAGTTAAAATAACTGTAATACGCGAAACACGCTCGGTTAGTTTTGCTAAATAAACTTAGACACTTCTAAATAGCATAAATTAAAGAGGCTACCTAAATAGGTAACCTCTTTTTTTATTAATAGAACAAACAAAAAATATTTACAAAAGAGATGTCATATATAATTTAACAATGATGAAATACTTTAGCATTATAAAAATAGTAGTTTGTAATCTGTTGCTGCTACTTCTAAGACTATGCTCTCTGGTACAAATTTCCAGTGATTGAGTCTTTTTGCCTCTAAAAAACCATCTTTTTGAATTTGATTGTAAAGTAGTTCTCTAATATCGGCAAGCCTAGCTACCTGTCTTGTAGGTATCTCTGCTTTCGGGATGCCTGCACCTAACTGCATTAGATCTCCCCCACCACTTGCTCTGTAAGAGGTTAGAGCTACTTTATAAGTTGAATCTAAGCTAAAGCTATCTCCATTTGCAAGAGATTTTATTGCTACCCTCTCTCCATCTCCTTTAATAACATCTACTTCGTATATAATTCCTGCTGCCGAATCAAAATTAAAATATGCGCTATTAAAATGGCTCCTTTCTCCTTTCCCATCTTCATTTAGTTGAAGTAGATGGCCAGTTTTAACAGGATTTGGATTTACCCATTTAGAATATGAATACTCTAGGTAATTTTTTATTTCCAAACCTGTCATTTCAATAACATATAGTTGATTCTCGTATGGGTATAGATCTAAAAGATCTTGGTAGTTTAATACCCCTTTAGCTTTACTAGTATTGAATGATAGTGGGGCAGCAAAGGAGATATCGGCACCAGATGCATTTAATTGAAGAGTGTGTATCATATCTATATATGCGCTCGATCCAAAATAGGCATCACGAGTAGTAATGTCGTTGTTTAGGGTTCCCACTGGGCGATTTGTAAATTCTTTAACTTTAAGAAAGTCTTCTCTAAAGAAGTTTGTATAATCTAGATCTGGCTCAATTCCAGTCATACTTATGCTCTCTCCAGTAATGTTAGTAGAGATTACTTTGCCATTTTCTACTCTTAGTTTGATATTTGCCTTTGATAGAGTAGAGGCTCGCGAACCACCTTCTAAAAGCCAAATTTCTTTATCTCCATTCAAAAATTTTTCTGCTGTAACTTTGTGATCATGAGCTGCAAAAACAACATCTATTCCCTTTACGTGCTTGGCAACAAACCTTGCCGGATTCTCTTTACTATCTTCTTCTTCTTTCCCCAACCCTGCATGAATAGCAACCACAACAAGGTGAGGTGCCTCTTTCTCTTTAACATATTGCACCCAATATTCCAAAGCAGGTACTATCTCTTTAAATTCTATGCCCTCCCATAAATGAGGAGAGAGCCAACTAGGGATATTAGGATTAGTCATACCTATAATCGCAATTTTAATCCCATTCCTAGTTAATACAGTATATGGTTTAAAATAGGGTTTTCCGGTTTTAATATCTATTGCATTTGCAGCTAGATATGGTGGATTAAGCTCTTTTGTAACTTTGTCATATACTCTGTGCCCAGGCTCTACATCATGATTACCTACTACAACAGCGTCGTAATTAAGGTAATTTACAATTCTTGAAAAGAGATGTTTACTTACAGTATCTACAAAATTATAATAAAACGCAGCGTTATCTCCTTGTAGATGATCTCCAATGTCCATTAAAATTACATTTTCTTGTCCAGCTCTATTTCTTGCTTCTTTAATTACAGTTGAGACAGAGGCTATAGAATAGGGGTGAACAAGTTGAGATTGTGTTGTCACGTACAGTGAATCAAAAAACCTCCCGTGAACATCATTTGTAGAATATATTTCTATTTGGTATTCACCATCTTTTAATTTATCTCCAGCACAAGAGGAAATAGATAAAATTAAAAGGATAAGTATGAGTGACAGATTAAATTGTATTTTCATTTTTTAATAATTTTAAATTTATAGGTATCTTTCCAAGCGATTCAGTATTTGCAAAGATACCGGTCATTTTGCTTATATTTGCAGATTATTTGCAACTTATGATAAAAGTTACCCTTTCTATCCCTTATGAAACTAGTTACGGTCAAGAAATTCTTATTAAAGGATCTATTCCTGAATTAAATGGAGATTCTTTATCTGGTACAAAACAGATGAGTTACTCCAATGGAGTTTGGAGCTTAACTATATCTATAAAGAATGATCTTGATTTCTCTTATTCCTATATCCTAAAAGATGGAGCAGATTTAATGCCAGAATCGGGAGCGCCTAGGTTTTTCAGTGCTACCAATAAAAAAAATCATCTTATATATGATAGTTGGAGAGAATTAGATAATGAAGCACCTTTTTTATCTAATGCTTTTAAAAAGGCACTCTATAATTATAACCCCCAAGAAAAAACAATGGAGGGTTTAATAATTACTGTAAGTGCGAATAATATTTCGAGCTCACAAAGAGTAATAATTAGCGGTAGTTGTGATTACCTCGGAAATTGGAATCCCTCTAAAGGAAAAGAGATGCATGTAAATGCAAATGGATCAATGGAGATTACATTACCCACTCCATTAATCTCTAAAGAGTTAGAATACAAGTTTGTCATTAAAGAATCTATCAACCAAGTAGACCAATATATATGGGAAGAGCGAGAGAATAGAACATTTTCTAACATAGATTATTCATTAGATAAGCAAATCATTATTAATAACTTTAAGATTGAAATTCCAGCGCAACTGCCTCGCTTTGCAGGTACAGCTATACCTCTTTTTTCTTTGCGTTCTAACAATAGTTGTGGCATAGGAGACTTTGGCGACCTTAAGCTTATGATAGATTTTTTGGAATCTACAAACCAAAATATTCTTCAATTACTGCCAATTAATGATACAACGGCATCTCTTTCTCAGAAAGACTCTTATCCCTACGGAGCAATATCGGGCTATGCTCTGCACCCAATATATTTAGACTTAACTCAACTAGGAAAAGTTAAAGATAGAGAATTTCGTGAAAGGCATCTTAAAAAGAGTGCAAAATTAAATGCACTTAAAGAGATTGACTATGCATCTGTAAACAGAGCAAAATGGCTGTACATAACTCAAATATACAATCAAGATCACGAAAAATTATTTAAGACTAAAGAGTATAAATCTTTTTTCAAAAAAAACGAGCATTGGCTTGTACCTTATGCCCTTTTTTGCTGTTTACGTAATATAAATAGAAGTGCCGATTTTCGTACCTGGCCCAAGTACTCAGAGTACAACGCCAATGAAGCTATTACACTAAGTTCCGTTGAAAGTGAGTACTATAATGAAATCGCTATCTATTATTTTGCACAGTTCCATCTTCAGAAACAACTAGTAGAAGTTCGCAATTATGCTAGGAGTAAAAAGGTAATACTTAAAGGAGATATCCCAATAGGCATCAACGTAAACTCAGTAGAAGCTTGGACCGAACCCAGTCTATTCAACTTTAATTTTGTAGCTGGTGCACCTCCAGATCAATTCTCTTCTAAAGGGCAAATCTGGGGTTTTCCTGTTTACAATTGGGAATCTATGGAAAAAGCAGGTTTTGAATGGTGGAAACAGAGGCTAAATAGAATGGCCGAATTCTTCGATGCTTGTAGAGTAGATCATATCTTGGGTTTTTTTAGAATCTGGCAATTGCCTCAAGGGGCAGAAAATGGGCTAAAAGGCATTTTTAACCCAGCCCTACCATATTCTCCGGAAGAGATACTTAATTTTGGATTTAACGACAGCACTAGCAACAACTTATTTATAACAGACAGCGAAAACCCAACTGATTCACATCCTGCAATCTCGGCAAAATTAACATTAGAATACAAAGAGCTTAGCAAGCAACAGAGACGAGTATACGATAAACTCTATAACCATTATTTCTTTGAAAGAAACGAAGAGCTATGGGCAGCAACAGGTAGAAAAAGGCTCCTAAGTGTATTAGCATCTAACGGTATGCTTGTTTGTGGAGAAGACCTTGGAATGATTCCAGCTTGTGTACCTCAAGTTATGAATAATCTTAAGATTCTCTCTCTAGAGATAGAAAGAATGCCTAAAGCCACAAATGTGAAGTTTGGCAATCCTTTAGAGTATCCATACCTCTCTGTTTGTACTACAGGAACTCACGATACCTCTACCCTGCGTGAGTGGTGGGAAGAAAACCCGGCTAATACACAAGAATATTATTCTAAGCACCTTGGCTACAATGGAACTGCACCTCTTTCTCTTACACCAACTATTGCAAAGGAAATTATTGAAAAACACCTAAAATCACCTGCAATGCTCACAATCTTACCATTGCAAGATTGGCTCTCAATGTCTAGTGAATTAAGAAGAGAGACTCCAACAGAAGAGAGAATAAATATCCCAGACAATCCTAATAATTACTGGGGCTACAGAATGCATATATCTTTAGAGACTCTTTTAGAGAACTCAAACTTAAAGTCTCTAATTAAAGAGACCATTAAACTCAGTGGAAGAGGGCTTTAGTATTAACCAAACATTTTATTGTACTAAAACATTTAATAGTACTAATGTACTTAACATTTAGTTGTACTAAAGTACTTAATAATTGAGTAGAGATTTTCAATATTAAAGATTGAGTTTTTCGCCTTCTGAATGTGCTACAACTACTGCAGCGCAAGTATCGCCATATACATTAATAGATGTTCTAATCATATCGCATATGGGCTGAACTGCAAGCACCAAACCTATTCCCTCCATTGGTAACCCAACAGCCATCAATACAACCCCAAGCATTACCAAGCCAGCCATAGGAATCCCAGCTGCTCCAATTGCTGCAAGAACAGAAGTAAGAACAATTACAAACTGTTGAACAATAGATAAGTCTATACCATAGGCCTGTGCTATAAAAATTGCAGTAACGCCCTCATAAAGAGCTGTACCATTCATATTTATTGTGCTACCCAACGGCAGTACAAAACTTGCAATTTTATTAGAAATGCCTGTTTTCTCTTGAGAGTCTCTAATTGTAAGAGGTAGTGCTGCTCCCGAAGAGCAAGTAGAAAAAGCAGTAAGCAAAGGAACAGACATTTGCTTGATATGCTTGTATGGGTTGAGCCTTGTAAAACCATATACCAACCCTGGTAAAACTAATCCACCATGAATCAGGCATCCGCCCCAAACTACAAGAGTATAGAGTCCTAAACTACTCACAATAGAATATAATTGAGCAGGGTCTCCTTGTTGCTCTGCTACAATATTGGAAACAATGGCAAACACTCCGTATGGTGTAAATTTTACAATAAAAAGAGTCATTTTCATGAATACTTCAAAAGCCGCATCGAAAAAGCTACTTAAAGTTTTCTGATTATCACTCGATATTCTTGTAATAAAAAAGCCGAAAAATATTGCAAAAAAGATAACTGGTAACATATTTCCTTTTGCAAGATCTGAAAAGACATTATCTGGAACTATAGATACAATTTGATCTTTAAAGGAAAGAGCGTTAATCTGAAGATTAGAAACATCTGCAGTAAGGTTAAGATCGGCACCAATTCCTGGTTTAACAATGTTTACTAATATAACTCCTGTTAAGACAGCTAAAACAGTTGTGAATACATAAAATGAAAAGGTTTTCCATGCAAGCCTTCCTAAATCTTTATAACCTCCAAGACTAGAAACTCCCATAACTAAAGAAGAGAATACTATAGGTATTGCAATCATTTTCAATGCCCTTATAAAAATTTCTCCAACCCATTTAATTGAAGGCACTAGTTCATAAAAGAACATACCAAAAGGTATGGCTATAGCAATTCCAATTAATATCTGCCAATGCAGAGCAAGTTTTTTCATTTTTTAAAAGATTTATTTATTTTATTCATAACTAGTGCAATTGCACCATCGCCTGTAACATTGCAGGCTGTTCCAAAACTATCCATTGTTATATAAAGTGCTATCATAAGTCCTATGAGCATTTGGTCAAAGCCAAGCATAGACTGTAGTAGAGCAACAGCCGCCATAATAGCTCCACCTGGCACTCCAGGAGCAGCAACCATAGTAATTCCCAGCATCATAATAAAGCCAAGAAACAGATCAAAAGGAGCACTCATCCCAGTCATAAACATAATTGCATAGGCACATGCTACAATTTTGAGCATGCTGCCAGATAGATGTATTGTTGCACATAAAGGAATAACAAAATCTGCCACATCGTCGTCTACACCATTTTTCTTTGCCTGCATTAGAGTCACTGGAATTGTAGCTGCAGAAGATTGTGTTCCTAAAGCAGTCATATAGGCAGGCATCATTGTATATAGCGCCTTAAAAGGATTTTTCTTTACAATTGCACCTGCTGTAATAAATTGAAAAAGAAGCAATAATACATGCATCACAAAAATCACAATAATTACTTTAAAAAACAGCCCCAGAACAAGACTCACTTGCCCTTCGGCTCCAATTTTCAAGAAAATACCAAATATATAGAGAGGTAGCAATGGAATTATTACTTTTTCAATAACTGAAGTAATAATTTCTCTAAACTCACCTAGCGCATATTTAATTTTAACACCCTCAATAGCAGCAACCCCAAGCCCAATTACAAAAGCCAAAATTAATGACGTTGTAACACTCATCAAAGGAGGCATATCTATGTTAAAATATGAGGTTACACTCTCTACAAAATTCAAATTGCTTCCATCTACCAACTCCTGAGCCGAAAGCATATAAGGCAATGACCAACTTATTGTAAAATATGAGAAAAACCCTGCAATAAGAGTTGACCCATAGGCTATTAGCGCAGTTATAGCTAAAAGCTTACCTGCTCCTTTGCCAAGATCGGCTATTCCAGGAGCAACCAGTCCTAAAATAATTAACGGAATAATGAATGATAAGAAACTAGAGAAAATTTCTGTTGTAGTTACAAATATTCTAACTGCCCAAAGAGGAAAAAAGAGAGATGCAACTATACCTAAAACAATGGCAATTATAACCTTAGGGAGCAATCCTAGCTTAAACCTTAATTTCATATTAATTAACGATATTATTGCTTTCTAAATGTTTTTTCTTCTCCTTTTAGCACACCTACTCCATATTCTCCGGTAGAGTTTGCCCACGCTCTGTGCATCAAGTCTGTATTAAATACCATTGAGATATTTCCTAATTTATCAACTGCAATTACACCTCCACCAGATCCTCCCATTGTATCTATTTTGTTAAATATAACCTCTTCACAAGCGTTCTGTAAAGAGATACCCTTGTATTCCATTAAAGCACAAATATCAAATGCCACAACCCTTCTTATCCAAAATTCTCCATGCCCTGTTCCAGAAATAGCTGCGCTATTGTTATTTGCATAAGTACCGGCACCAATAACGGGTACATCTCCTACTCTACCCCATTTTTTACCAGACATACCACCAGTAGAGGTGGCAGCTGCAAGATTCCCAAACTTATCCTTCACAACACAGCCAACTGTTCCTCTTGGCTCTTTTTTCTCTTTTCCCTCTTTAATTCTATTGTATTGTTCTTCTCTTTTAACTGTAGAAAAGTAGCTATTATCTACTATTTCAAGCCCCATAGATTGCGCAAAAAAAGATGCACCATCTCCAATCAGAAAGAGATGAGCAGTGCTATCCATTACCATCCTAGCAGCTTTAATTGGGTTCTTAATATCTTTTACTCCTGCAATAGCCCCCGCTTTAAGGTTTGAACCATCCATAATTGCTGCATCTAGTTCGTGAGTGCCATCGGCTGTTTTAACAGCACCTTTTCCTGCATTAAAAAGAGGACAATCTTCCATATATACAACAACTGCCTGAGCAACATCTAATGCAGCTGCTCCTTGAATAAGCATACTGCTTCCTAGTTCTGTAGCTTCTAATAAATGCTTTTCATATTGAGACTTACTCTCTTCACTCATATTGCCAGAAGAACTACCTGCCCCTCCGTGAATCACAATAGCCCATTCTATCTCTTGCGAACTAGGTTTTGAGCATGAAATTGCTAGCAATACCAGCAAAGTCAAAAAGAGTGAATTTTTGAACATAATTTGAAGTTTTAGAAGTTTTTAATTGTTTAGTTGGGCAAATATAATAAAAAGAAGAGGAGCTAAATAATGCATTTAACTCCTCTTCACTCAACACAACCAACACTTATAATATAACTATTTTATAATCAGCTCTTTTAATACATAGTTTGTAGGGGAATATTTGTCCAGAATAAACAAAACATATCTTATATCTACAGCAATAGATCTTGATGTTTCATTACTATAACTGTAAATCGTCAGCCGAAAGTTTACTGATTTAGTCTGAATCAGGTTTACGGT
>CAZHHY010000079.1:0-8509 GCA_964532375.1 uncultured Muribaculaceae bacterium | reverse complement strand
CTATTACGGTTACGGTAGAGGTAGATGTTTCACAGGGAATTAGTTTTTATTTAGTAGGATTGCCAGATAATGCTGTTAGGGAGAGCCAGCAAAGAATCTCTACAGCCTTACAAACTATAGATGCAAAAATACCTGGGAAAAGAATAACGGTAAATCTTGCACCTGCCCATATTAAAAAAGAGGGGTCGGCTTTTGATTTACCAATTGCTATTGGAATTTTGGCTGCTTCGGGGCAATATACATTTCCTTCTTTAAGTAGATATTTAATGATGGGCGAACTTGCTTTAGATGGCTCCCTAAGAGCTGTGCCCGGTGCTTTAGCCGTAGCAATTCATGCCGCAAGGGAATCATTTGATGCCTGCATTTTCCCAGTAGATTCTGCTTACGAAGCGTGTGAGGCAGATGGCATTGAGGTATATGCAGTTAGGAATTTAAACGAGGTAATATCAATTTTATCTGGCGAGGGCATAATTAAGCCAGTTGAACCCCAGCCATATGAGTATTCGAGTACAGAACTTCACACAGAGCAAATCTCTGGACAACGCTCTGAGCAAATCAATGGACAAATCTCTGGACAACGTTATAAGCAGCTAACGGCAGATGAGAGAGGAATACCAGACTTTGCACATATTAAAGGGCAAAGTTATGTAAAAAGAGGGCTGGAAATTGCCGCAGCCGGGGGCCATAATGCATTAATGTGCGGGAGCCCTGGCTCGGGAAAAAGCTTAATGGCAAGAGCATTTCCTGGCATTTTACCATTGATGGAAAGAGAAGAAGCTATTGAGACAAGCATGATATACTCGGTATCGGGTAAAAGGATTTCAACTCTAGGGCTCATGAGAGAAAGACCATTTAGGTCCCCGCACTATTCTGCCTCGGCAATCTCTATTATTGGAGGTGGAATCAAAGCAATGCCAGGAGAGATATCGCTGGCTCATAACGGAATACTTTACCTTGACGAGCTTCCCGAGTTTTCGTCCAAACTTTTAGAAATGCTACGGCAACCAATGGAAGATAGGGTTGTTTCAATTTCAAGAATAAAATATCAAATAGAGTATCCATGCAACTTTATGCTCATTGGCTCTATGAACCCCTGCCCCTGTGGCTTTTATGGATTACAAGGAGACCGTTGCACCTGTATGCCCTATGTTATTAACCGTTATAGATCTAGAATCTCTGGCCCATTAATGGATAGAATAGATATTCATCTCTCTGTTCAACCAGTTTCTGAAGATAACTTACTCTCAGATAGCATTGCAGAATCATCTGCAACTATAATGCAAAGAGTTATAAATGCCCGTGCAATCCAAAAACTTAGATTTGAAGGTAGCGCGCAAACCAATTCCCGCATGACACCAGCCCAAATTCGCCAACATTGCAAGTTAGATTCAAATGGCAAGAAGCTGCTGTCTGCTGCCATAACCAAACTGGGCCTAAGTGCAAGAGGCTATAGCAAAATACTTAAGGTAGCCCTCACCATTGCAGATCTTGAGGGATCGGCTTCAATATCTAGCCAACATTTGGCCGAGGCTATCCAATACCGCGCCGAGACAATTTAAGGGGGCAAAAAAAATAACTTTACAATTAGTTATAATATTATAACTTTGTAGTTACCATGGGAAATTCTGTAAATCTTCTTAATTGCTTTTCTCCAGAAGAGATACTTCCTCTTTTATCTAAAGAGAGGCATGTTATTATTATAATTGACTCCAAGGTTAAATATCTGTATGGCAAGCTATTTCCATATCCTCAAATTGAACTAGAAGCAACCGAAAAGAATAAATCTCTTGCCCAAGTAGAGAGATTATCCCAACAGCTTTTGGAAAAAGGGGCAGATAGAGACACTTTTCTGCTTGCAGTGGGGGGAGGAATCACTACAGATATTGCAGGTTTTACAGCTTCGGTCTATTTTCGCGGCATACGATTTGCTTTTGTACCCACTACCCTGCTTGCACAGGTTGATGCATCTATAGGTGGCAAAAACGGTGTAAACTCCAATGGATTTAAAAATATAATTGGCACTATCAATCAACCAGAGCTTACTATTATGTGCTCTGCATTCCTTAAAACTCTGCCAACAGAAGATTTTAAGGGAGGTATTGCCGAGATGCTTAAAGCTTTTATTATTGCAGACAGAGAGAGCTATTTTAAAGCTGTAGAGATATTGAGAAGAGCCAAGGAGAGAGAAAATAAAGATTCACAGGAAAGAGAAACATTAGAGAGCAAGGCTAAATTGGCTCAAGATAAAAAAGAGACTTTAACAGAGATTTACCCACTTATTCTGAAAGCAGCAGCCATTAAAGCAGCTATTGTAGAGAGAGATATGTATGAATATAACGAGAGAAAACTGCTTAATTTAGGCCATACTTTTGCACATGCAATAGAAAAGGAGAGTGGAATCTCTCATGGGCAAGCTGTTTCTGCTGGAATCGTACTTGCTGCAAAACTATCGGTAAAATTGTCTTTTCTTAAACAAGAAGAGGCACAACTAATAGAGTCTGACTTTAAAACACTCGGCCTCAAAACAGAATCTCCTGTTCCTATTTCTTCTTTGGCACTTTCTATGTGCAAAGACAAAAAGAAAATGGGAGAGACTATTACATTTATATTAATAGAAAAGATAGGCAATTGCTTTATGCACCCTATCTCTATTGCCAAATTGGAGGATACTCTTTATGATTTGTCTTAGTATAGGCACACCCGGTCTTAACAAAGTAACCGAGGCTCTCTCTAAGAGCCACCTGGCCGAGATACGTCTTGACCTTACCAATCTTAACAGAGAAGAGACAGCTACGCTCTTTCGCTCTAAGAAAGATTTAATTGCAACCTGCCGCACCTACGAACTCTCTATACAAGAGAGTGAAAAGAGGCTTACTTGGGCTATTTTAGGTACCCGAACAAAAAAAGGAGTAGGTCAAAGATATCTAGATCTTGATTTTGATTCGCCGGAAGATTATAGGACAGATCTCATTGCTGCTGCTCGCAAAGTTGGATTTAAGATTATTCTATCATACCATAACTTCAACAATTCAGATAGCAATGAACGGTTAATGGAAATTTACGAGAGTGCAATAAAAAGAGGAGCAGATCTTGTGAAAATTGTAACCAATGCCAAAACCATTCAAGAGTGCTCTAGAATTCTTCAATTATATTCATTAACACGCAAGAACACACTAGTTGCATTTTCAGTTGGAGAAGAGGGACGCTTTACCCGCCTTGTAGCCCACTTTCTTGGATCTCCCTTCATCTACTGCACACTAGACGAAGATAACCCAACAGCTCCAGGGCAACTCACAATTGCAGAAGCCGAAAAACTCACCTCAAAAAAATACTATCCTCACCAAGTATCAAAAAAGAAACTTGTTTCAAAAACAATGGCTCCGGCATCTAAGAGTCATGCCCAACGGGCAATTTTATCGGCTGCTTGGGCAAAAGGAAAGAGCACACTATATGGTTACACCCCCTGTGCCGATAGCGAAGCAGCTCTTAGTGTGATAAAAAAGTTAGGTGTAAAAGTAAAGATTGAAAAAAGCAAACTACCAAAGTATAAGATAGAGATAACAAGCCCCGGAGTAGAAGAGCTTGCTGTTAAATTGGGAAAAGAGACAAAGTTTAGCAAGCCAATTAAAAATATAGATCTTAATGTAGATGAATCTGGGCTTCTTTGTAGGCTAATGATTCCAGCTGCTGGTCTTTTCACTCAAAAAGAGAAGGAGCTTGAGTCAGAGTCAGGGAAAAAAGTAGAGAGAAGGATAGAGAGAGTTACAATCAATGGAGAGGGAGGTCTAAAGAAAAGAGAGCTCTTCCCTTCCAACAAGCCCTTGCAAGAGGCTGGTCTTAAGGTAGAGACAAGTAACGGAAAACTTCCTGCAATAATATCTGGCTCTTTAAAAGGGGCAACTTTAGAGCTATCGGGCAAAGGTGGTTCACAGCTACTTTCTGGATTACTCATGTCCCTGCCTTTGAGCGACAAGAGCAGTAAGATTGAGCTTTCAGAACCAACTAGTGTTCCATATATAGATCTTACTATAAAAACCATTAGAGACTTTGGTATTAATGTAGAAAACATAGATTATCGCGAATTTAAAATTCCAGGTAAGCAAAAATATAAGCCAAAAAGCTTTATGCCAATAGATGGAGATTGGAGTGGCGCATCTATGCTTATGGTTGCCGGGGCAATAACTAATGGCATAACAATAACCAACCTATCTTTAAACTCAAAACAAGCCGACGAAAAAGTTATAGAGATATTGCAAGGTTGCGGTGTAGAACTTACTATTACAGAATATCCTAAGTACTTGGTTATGTGTGGCGATATTCCTTGCGTTTTCAAAGAAGATAACAGTAAAGAAATTATTTTAGGTTCTAGCATAGAAATTTTAAAACCTAAGCATGCCCTGTTACCCTTTGAATTTGACGCAACAAACACGCCCGATCTTTTTCCTTCCTTAGTTGTTCTAGCGCTTAACTGTGAAGGAACAAGCAAAATTAAAGGCGTGCAGAGGCTTTCCAATAAAGAGAGTAACCGTGCCGAGAGCCTTTTATGTGAATTTACAAAACTTGGTGCTTCAATAGATATAGATGGAGATTGGATGGTTATACAAGGGGGTACTTTACACGGGGGGCTTTGCAGCTCTCATAATGACCACCGCATTGCAATGGCTGTAATGACTGCGGCACTAAATATTAAAGACCAAGTATATCTAGACGATATAAACTGCATATCTAAATCATTCCCAGATTTTATAAAAAACTTCAAATAAACTATTTACTTACAACTAGTAAATTTACCAACCTATCTACAAACAGCAAGTATTTGTATTGCAATGAATAGTTTCGGAAATAAATATAGAATCCAATTATTTGGTGAGTCACACGGGCCTGCTATTGGTGTTGTAATAGATGGAGTACCTGCTGGCATTCCTATATATGCACAAGATTTTAGTGCAGATCTAGAACGAAGAGCTGGTGGTAAAAAGGGTGGTACCCCACGTGTAGAGAAAGAGGCTCTAGAGTTTATTTCTGGAGTTTTTAACAATTTAACAACAGGTGCTCCACTTGCAGTAATAGTTCGCAATCAAAATACTAGATCTCAAGACTACGACAACTTAAAATCGGTACCACGCCCAGGCCATGCCGATTTTGTATCGGCTATTAAGCATAACGGCTTTGCCGACCCTAGAGGAGGCGGTCATCATTCTGGCAGAATAACCTTAGCCTTGGTAATTGCAGGGGTAATTGCAAAAAAAATATTGGGCGCAAATAATAGCCTCGGCATAAATAATAGCCTCGGCACAAACAATGAGAAAGAGATATATTCAATACAAATAGAGAGCAAGATATTAAGTATTGGCGGCGCAAATCCGTGGGAGCAAAAATTGGATGAGGCGTTAGAGAAAGGCGATTCTCTTGGTGGCGTAATCGAGTGCACAGTAACTAACCTACCTGCTGGGTTAGGCGAACCTTTCTTTGATAGTTTAGAATCTATAATTTCACATCTTGTATTTGCAATTCCTGGCATAAGAGGCGTTGAGTTTGGCGATGGTTTTAAAGCGGCTCAAATGTGGGGGTCTCAACATAACGACCCTATTACAGAAAAACAAGGCAAGACGTCAAAAAACGGCTCTGGAGGCATCAATGGGGGCATTTCTAACGGCAACCCTCTAGTGTTTCGTGTAGCAGTGAAGCCTACATCAAGTATCTCTCTACCACAACAGACAATAAATATGAAAACAGGCGCCATTGAAAACCTCATTGTTGAAGGCCGCCACGACACCTGTTTTGCTTTAAGAGTTCCAGTTGTTCTAGAAGCTACTACTGCAATTGCACTTGCAAATCTTATTTAAAAAATCAACAATAGTTATATTACTTATAGCATCCAACGGAACTATTAGTTTAGAGCAACAGCTCCTGCTACTGCGTTAGCTACCAAAGCACGAAGTCTAACTACGCTGTGTTTGTCTAGAGGGTGAACTCTATTGGCTAGCAAAATAACTGCAACTTTAGAAACTGGGTCAATTATTATTGATGTTCCAGTATAACCTGTATGGCCATAAGTTTTAATAGGATCAAACAAGTTGCCATTATTTGAAGCATATGGTGAATAGTTGTCCCAACCTAATGAACGTCCAAGTTTTTCAAAACCTTCTGGCACTCTTGTCATAGTCTCTACAGTTAGAGCTCCTAAAATTCTTTTGCCATTGTATTCACCTCCATTCATAAGAGCGGCAGCAAGCACTGCCATATCTTGGGCATTAGAGAAAACTCCGGCATTACCTGAGTTACCATCATTTAGAATTCTTGCAAGAGGGTCATGTACTTTGCCAAGAATCACAGAACCATCTTCCTGCTTTTCTGTAGGTGCAATCATTCCGTAAAATTCTGGTTTTGGATTGTACATAGTATGATTCATTCCCAATACATCGAATATATTTTTCTGGGCATAGTCTGCTAATTTAATTCCGGTAATGTTTTGAAGAACATTCTGCAGAGTAATAAAATTTAGACAGCTATACTGAAATTTTGTAGTTGGTTTAAAGTCTCTTTTGCAAGTTGCAATATACTCCATAAGCCCTTCTGGCGATGGTGCTCCATATTTTTTAACTAAATCTGCAGTTGGTGCATAAGGTGGCAAGCCCGATGAGTGAGTTAGAAGATCAATAATTCTTATATCAATTGGTTTACCTCCCTCTGGACTTTCATAGCCCTTAAAACCTGGAATATACATAGCCACATTATCTGTAAGCCTTAGTTTACCCTGCTCTACTAGTTGCATTATAGAGATAGCTGTTCCAACCGATTTAGAAACAGAAGCAAGGTCGAACATTGTATTTACATCCATCTTTTCTACTTTAGGATAGACTGCTTTATTACCATAGCTCTTTAGATAAACCATTTTATCTCCCCTCACCACAGCTAGCACAGCTCCTGGGACTTCTCCTTTTTCAATTGAATTCATAATTATTGCATCTACATTAGATAGCCTGGCAGCGTCCATTCCGGCTGCTGCTGGTGTAGATTTCTCCAACGGTTGTGCAAATGAGAGCGCACACATTAGTGTTACACAAAATAAAAGAATTAACTTTTTCATATTATTGATTATAAATCATAAATTATTACTATAACTATTCGCATTCTCATTATTTAACAATCGGTTTGCCCAGCCATTATGCATGGCATAAATTGTTATGATATTACAAATGTAGTTAAAATAAAAAAGAGAGACCTCGTTGGGGTCTCTCTTTTTTTACATAAAGTATATTTTCTACTAGCGTTCTCTTGGAGTACGTGGGGCTCTGCTGTTGTTATCACGGCGAGCTCCACCTGTTCCACCACCACGATTATCGCGACCACCGCCACGATTATCACGGCCACCTCTACGAGGTCTTTCGCTGCGTGCTCCACCGCCACCCTGCTGAGCAGAAGAAGCTGCAGATATGCCTGCGTTAGGAGAAAGGTCTCTTTTTCCAAATACTTCACCATTACAGATCCATACTTTAACACCAATAACACCAACCTTGGTATGAGCCTCGGCATGTGCATAATCGATATCGGCACGGAATGTATGTAGCGGAGTACGACCCTCTTTGTAAAGCTCTCTTCTTGCCATCTCGGCTCCACCTAAACGACCACCTACGAGTACTTTAATACCCTCAGATCCCATTCTCATAGTAGATGCCATTGCCATTTTAATGGCACGACGATAAGAAACTCGGCCTTCTACTTGGCGTGCAATATTGTTTGCAACAATATTTGCGTCCATTTCTGGCCTCTTTACTTCAAAAATGTTGATTTGAACCTCTTTGTTAGAGATTTTTTTCAACTCTTCTTTAAGTTTGTCTACTTCCTGACCACCTTTCCCAATAATAATACCGGGGCGTGCAGTATGTATAGTTACAGTTATTAGCTTGAGAGTTCTCTCAATTACTATTCTAGATAAGCTGGCTTTTGCCAGACGTGCATTAAGGTATTCGCGAATCTTGAAATCTTCTAGCAACTTGGCAGAATAGTCTGTTCCACCGTACCAGTTAGAGTCCCAGCCACGGATTATACCAATGCGATTTGCGATAGGATTTGTTTTTTGTCCCATTTTATTGCTCCTCTTTTACGGTTTTACTTTTCGTGCCTAATACAATAGTTACGTGATTAGAACGCTTGCGAATTCTAGCCGCGCGGCCTTGCGGTGCTGTTCTGATACGCTTAAGAGAACGGCCTTGTCCAACCATAATAGATTGTACACATACGTTACCGTTTTCTAACTCTTTGCGATCTGCTTCGTTTTTAGACTCCCAGTTGGCAATTGCCGAACGAAGTAGTGTTTCAATACGAATAGATGCCTCCTTTTTGGTATACTTAAGTATATCCAAAGCGCGGTTAACCTCTACTCCTCTTATAAGATCTGTAACCAGTCTCATTTTCCTAGGAGAAGTAGGTACGTCATTCAGCTTTGCTATGGCTGTCTGCTTCTTTATTTCTTTAAGCCTTTCGGCTGATTCTCTTTTTCGAGCTC
>CAZHHY010000078.1:0-8737 GCA_964532375.1 uncultured Muribaculaceae bacterium | reverse complement strand
AACTATTTAAAATACATTGTTTAATACTTTAATCATTCAAAAATTTATGAAAAAAATTTTCATGTTTTTGGCAGTAATTGGTTTCATTACCATATCTGCACAGTATGCTGCTGCTCAAACTCCGGATCCTGCTTCTGATCTTACAGTTCAACAGGAAATACCTATTCATCAGCAACTTAAAACCAAATACATAGAGGGCGGTGCCGGCTTTATGTCTACAGTTCTTATGTGTCTTATTTTTGGTTTAGCTATTGCCATAGAAAGAATTATTTATCTTAACATGGCTAACACGAATACCGAAAAACTTCTTATTAAAATACAAGAAGCCTACACTACAGGTGGTGCCGAAGCTGCAAAAGAGGTTTGCCGCAACACTCGTGGTCCAGTAGCTAGTATTTTTTACCAAGGTATGCTACGTGCAGACGAAGGAATTGAAGTTGTAGAGAAATCAGTTGTAGCTTATGGGTCAGTTCAAATGAGCCAGCTAGAGAATGGTCTTTCTTGGATTCAACTTTTTATCTCGATTGCCCCAATGTTAGGTTTCATGGGTACCGTTATTGGTATGATTGCAGCATTTGACGCAATTGAAGCAGCAGGCGATATTTCACCGAACCTTGTTGCCGGTGGTATTAAAGTAGCTCTTATCACAACCGTATTTGGACTTATCACAGCAATTATTCTTCAGCTTTTCTACAACTACTTAGTTTCTAAAATTGACTCTATTGTAGTTTCTATGGAAGACGCATCTATATCACTTATTGATATTTTAGTAAAAGCTAAAAAATAATTGAATTATGGCTAAATACGCAAAATATATTTTATATCTACTTTTTGGCTTAGGAGTTCTTATTACCATTCTATTCCTAATCAATACAGAGAATATGGGTATGCTAGATACTTATCTAGTTTATGCATACATACTGTTTGGTTTGGCTATAGTACTTGCAATATTACTCCCTCTTATTAGTATGATCCAAAACCCAAAATCTTTTAAGAAGGTGGGCCTTGGAATCTTACTGGCCACAGTAGTTGTTGGTATCTCTTACCTGGCAGCGTCGGGTGATCCGGTATCAGTAAATGTAACAACACCGCCTACCGCACTTACCTATAAAATTACAGACACTGGGCTAATAATGGTTTATATCCTTTTAGCAGCAGCATTTGTATCTATAGTTGCAGGTAGTTTAGTTAACATGGTTAGAAACCGCTAATTAAGTTTAATAAAATGGCAAGACCAACACAGGAAATCAATGCGGGTTCGATGGCAGATATTGCCTTCTTGCTGCTTATATTCTTCCTCATGGTAACAACCATGGACACCGAGACCGGTCTTCAGCGCCGTCTACCACCAATGCCAGATAAAGATCAAAAAGTTGAAGATATTAAGATTAACAAAAGAAATATTCTTGTTGTACGTCTTAACGACTTAGATCGACTTTTTGCAGGTGGTGACATGATGGATGTAAGCCAGTTGAGAGATAAAGCAGTAGAATTCCTCACAAACCCTGCAAATTCTGAGAATCTTCCTGAAAGAGAATCAAAAATGATTGAAGGTTTTGGTAATTATTCTGTTTCCAAGGGAGTAATCTCTCTTCAAAACACACGCGGAACAAGTTATAAAGCTTATATCGCAGTTCAAAATGAACTCGTTAGAGCAGTTAATGAGATTCGTGATGATTTTGCTAGGCAAAACTTTGGTAAAGCATACGCAGCGCTAAGTGAAGAACAGCAAGCAATTGTTAGAGAAGCAGTCCCTCAAAATATTTCAGAGGCAGAACCTAAAGATACCAAAAAGTAGAAATTGAATTAAATAGAAAACATTATGGCAAAATTTTCAAAAAAAGGGGATAAGACACCGCCGCAACTAAGTACTGCGTCGCTTCCCGATATTGTCTTCATGATTCTGTTCTTTTTCATGGTTTCTACTACAATGCGACAAACTGATAAACTGGTAAACGTAAGAATGCCAGAAGCATCAGAGGTTGCTAAACTGGAGAGAAAAGACCTGGCTGCATATATTTACGTTGGAACACCTATCTTGAGCAAACAATCTCAATTTGGTACCGATGCACGTATACAGCTAAACGACACTTTCAAGACGGTAGATGACATCAGAGACTTTATCGCAGCACAGCGTGAAACCTTAAGTGAGGCCGACCGTCAATTTATGACAGTATCAATAAAAGCAGACGAGAGCGTACGTATGGGTATCGTTACAGATATCAAGCAGGAGCTAAGAAGGACATCTGCTCTTAAGATTATGTATAATGCGAGAAAGGCTGAATAACGCTTAGTAGCACACATAGTACTTTTCAAGAATAGGGTGACTTTTGAACAAAGGACACCCTTTCTTGTATATAGAAGTAACCATATTTATATATAATAAGAATCATGAAAAGAAGATTTTTTACATCATTATTTCTCATATTTGCTCTTCTTAGCACAATCACTGCTCAAGAATGGCAAAGAAGAGGGCAAATGCCGGCCCCAAAATTTGTTTTCCTCTTTATTGGAGATGGAATGGGGTTAAACCAGGTATCTATGGCAGAAGCCTATTTATCTACTATCAAAGGAAAGATAGCCAACGAATCTGTTTCATTTACTAAATTTCCAATCCTTGGAACAGCTACTACTTACTCTGCAAATTCATATATAACATGCTCTTCTGCTGCAGGTACGGCTCTCTCTACAGGGTTTAAAACTAACAATGGAGTCCTTGGAATGGACCCTCAAGGCAATAAACTTCAAAGCATTACTTATAAAATCCACGAAGCAGGAATTCCTATTGGAATAGCCTCGTCTGTCACAATAGATCATGCTACTCCTGCCGCATTCTACGCAAGTAGCTCTAGCAGAAACAGTTATTATGATATTGCAACCCAAATCCCTCAAACCGGGTTCGAGTTTTTTGGCGGAGGAAGTTTTATTGAGCCAACAGGTAAAGATAAAGACCAAAAAGAGATTTATGGTATTTTAGAAGAGGGAGGCTATGTTATAGCACGAGGCCTTAAAGAGTACAACATAAAGAAAAAAGATTCTAAAAAACTTATTCTCTTCCAAGAAGAGGGCAAAGAGAGCGATTTACCCTATGCTATAGATAGAGAAGGTAACGATATGGCCCTTGCTCATGTGGTAGCAGCTGCAATCGACTATCTTTATGGTACAAAAGGATTCTTCATTATGGCAGAAGGAGGCAAAATTGACTGGGCTGGTCATAGCAACGATGGCAAAACAAACATTCTTGAAGTTCTTGACTTTGCTGCAGCAATTCAGGTAGCCTATCATTTTTATGAAAAATACCCTAATGAGACTCTTATAGTAGTTACAGCCGATCATGAGACCGGCGGAATGATGCTTGGCCGCGAAAAGGGCTACGTCTTAGATTTAAAACAACTAGAACCTCAGAAAAAATCTATGGCAGTAGATAAAGAGAATAAAGAGATATATGAAGAGCTTAACAAAAAAGCAAATATTGGTTGGACATCATCTTCACATACAGGAGTAGCTGTTCCGGTTTACGCTATTGGAGCTGGAAGCAGGCAATTCTCGGGAAGAATGGACAATACAGATATCCCTAAGAAAATAGTTCGCGCAATGGGACTAGAATTTTAATCTACTATCTTCACAATAAAGAGTACTAATATGTTAAAGAAAATTATAGGGACAACACTTTTCATTGTGTTGTCCTTTATTAGTTATAGCCAGCAAATACCCAAAGTAGAATTTAGAGGCGCTTGGATTCACACTGTAGGAAACCAACAGTTTAAGACCATGAGCACCGATTCAATTAAAAATATGTTATGCAATACTTTAGATGCCCTTGATGCTTCTGGAGTAAATGCAGTCATATTTCAAGTGAGACCACAAGCCGATGCTTTTTATCTCTCTAATATTGAACCTTGGAGTAGGTTTTTAACTGGAGAACAAGGCAAAGCTCCTAAAGAGATTTGGGATCCACTGGAATTTATGATTGAGCAGAGCCACAAAAGAGGAATGGAGCTTCACGCTTGGTGTAATCCATACCGAGTTACATCTAACGATACAGAACAACTCCATCCCAATCATCTCTATTTTAGAAAACCCGAGCTATTCAAAAAATATGGCAAACAACTCTATTTTGACCCAGGCGAACCCGAGGCAATAGAACATACTGTTAAAGTAATTGCAGATATAGTCTCTCGTTACAATATAGATGCAATTCACTTCGACGATTACTTTTACCCCTACCCAATTCCATTTGAAGAGTTTCATGACGATGCATCATTTGTCAAATATGCAAAAAAACAAGGTTTCGAAAACTGGGAAAAGGCAAATTGGAGAAGGAATAACGTTGCCACTCTTATTAAAGCTTTAAATGACACAATAAAAGCAATCAAACCTTGGGTAAGATTTGGTATTAGCCCCTTTGGTATCCATCGCAATCTTAAAGATACTCCAGACGGGAGCGGAAGTTTAACTAACGGCCTCTCTAATTATGAGCAGCTATTTGCCGATGTTTTACTATGGGTAGAGAGAGGGTGGGTAGACTACAACGTACCACAGCTATACTGGAAAATAGGGCACCCTGCTGCCGATTACCATACGCTTATTGAATGGTGGAACAAAAATAACCACAAAGGGCACCTTTATATTGGGCAAAGTATAGGTACTTTTATAGAGCCAGACTTAGTTGATCCTTCTAAAACACAATTCGAAGCAAAAATGAATTTAGTTAGAAACTTGCCTCACGTACATGGAAACGTTTGGTGGCCAGGGTGGAGTCTTACAAAAAACACAAATGGCATAGCCGATTCTCTTAGAAACAACTACCAAAGACACCCTGCTCTAATACCAGCATATACTCACCTAGATAGTATTGCTCCGCCACCTATTAAAGAGCTAAAATACAAATCTGGCAAGATTACTTGGGAAGAGAATAACACCACCGATTTTTTACAACAAGCTCAATTTTATGCTGTTTACAGATTCCCCCAAGGAGTAGAACAAAATATAGACAGTAATAATTTTTTATTAAAAATTATAACCGAAAATAGCTTTACTCCAGAGCCTAATAAAATATCTAAGGAAACATACTACTACATAGTTACTGCAATTGACAGATGTCGCAACGAAAGTAAGAAATCGAAGCCTCTAAAAGTTACTCATTAGTAATTTAATATTGTGGTTTAGCGGCAATTTTGTAAATTTGCGCTTAACTTTTAACTTACCACGTAATATTACTAAATTACTCTAATGAAAAAAATTATTTCTTTTTCTACATTTCTGATAATTGGCCTTGTTTTCTCACAACTATTACCCGCTTTAGGCGATAGTTACGATACGGTTAAACTAATATCAAATACTCTACTCTATGTGTGCCTAGCCTATATTATGATTAACGTTGGTCGTGAGTTTGAGCTTGACAAAACAAGATGGAAAAGCTACGTAAATGACTATTTTATTGCTATGGCTACAGCAGCTTTACCTTGGATTTTAGTGGCTCTATATTACGTATTCATACTTCTACCAATAGAATATAGCACCAATTGGGAAGCGTGGAAAGAGAGCCTTTTACTTAGCCGATTTGCAGCACCTACATCGGCAGGTATCCTCTTTACAATGCTAGCAGCTATAGGCCTTAGAACCAGTTGGATATATAAGAAGATTCAGGTACTTGCTATATTTGACGATTTAGATACAATATTGCTTATGATTCCTCTTCAAATACTTATGATAGGGATGAAATGGCAAATGGCAGCAGTTGTAGCCATAGTTGTAGTTCTTCTTTATTGGGGTTGGAACAAGATGGGCAAGCTAGATCTCAAGCAAGATTGGAAATCTATCCTCCTATATTCATCAATTTTAGTAGCACTTACACTGGCACTAGAATATATCTCTTCCTCATTTTTTGGGAAAGATGGAGCAATACATATAGAGGTATTACTACCTGCATTTGTGCTTGGAATGGTTATGAAAAATATTCATATCGACAATAAAACAGAGAGAATAGTTACAGATGGAGTCTCTATCTTTTTTATGTTTTTAGTTGGCTTGAGTATACCTGCTTTTATTGGGAAATACGCCATGACTTCAGATATTCAAACAGGTGTTTCTTTACTTGGAAGCCAACCAATGATGCCAATGAAAATAATCTTATTCCACGTAATAATAGTTTCATTTATTTCTAACATAGGAAAAATGGTGCCGGTTTTATTTTATAGAGACCGGTATATAGAAGAGCGTTTAGCCCTCTCTATAGGTATGTTCACTCGTGGCGAGGTAGGAGCCGGTATTATATTTATAGCTCTGGGTTATAATATAGGTGGTCCTGCATTGATAATTTCTGTACTTTCGTTGGTACTGAACCTTATTTTAACCGGCTTCTTTGTAATATGGGTTAAAAAGCTTGCTCTTATAGCTGCATTAAAAAGGGAAAACGGAGATTAAATAATAGTCCAAAAAATACATCTTACTAATATGGAAAAGGATAGTCAGAAAAGAATTAAAGTAGCTGAACTACTCAAGAGAGAGTCTGGAAGCTCAGTTGTGGTAAAGGGGTGGGTAAGAACTAAACGAGGGAATAAAAATATTTCATTTGTTGCACTCAACGACGGATCTACCGTTAAAAATATACAAATAGTTTTTGAAGCTTCTCTTTTTAATGAAGAGATACTTAAACATATAACTACCGGCGCATGCATCTCTGTAAAAGGAGACTTAACACCTTCAATTGGGAGTGGTCAGTCGGTAGAAATTCAAGCACAAGAAGTTGAAATATACGGCACTGCATGCCCTAATACCTATCCTCTGCAAAAGAAGGGACACACAATGGAATTTCTTAGAGAGATAGGTCACTTGAGGCCTAGAACAAACACTTTTGGATGTGTCCTAAGAATAAGACACGCAATGGCATTTGCTATTCATAAATATTTTCATGAAAAAGGGTTTTACTACTTACATACACCTATTATCACAGCATCTGATGCCGAGGGAGCTGGAGCTATGTTTCAAGTTACAACTTTAAAGCTAGATAATCCTCCTAAAAAAGAAGATGGCTCTATAGATTACTCTCAAGATTTTTTCGGTAAAATGGCTAGTCTAACAGTAAGTGGTCAATTAGAGGGCGAACTAGGGGCAATGGCTCTTGGCGAAATCTATACTTTTGGGCCTACTTTTAGAGCAGAAAACTCAAACACGCCAAGACATCTTTCAGAATTTTGGATGATTGAACCCGAAATGGCGTTCTACGACATAACCGACAATATGGATCTTGCCGAAGATTTTATCAAGTACCTTGTTCAGTATGCTCTAGATAACTGCGCCGATGATATCCAGTTCCTTAACGACATGTTTGACAAAGAGCTAATTACAAGGCTCAAAGAAGTAGCTAGCACTAACTTTGTCAGGCTCTCCTATACAAAGGGAGTAGATATTCTAATAAAGAGTGGCCAAAAATTTGAGTACCCTGTTGCATGGGGAATTGATCTTCAAAGTGAACATGAAAGATACCTGGTAGAAAAGCACTTTAAAAAACCGGTAATACTTACAGACTATCCCAAAGAGATTAAAGCGTTCTACATGAAGCAAAACAGCGACAACAAAACTGTAAGAGCAATGGATATTCTGTTTCCCAAAATAGGTGAGATTATTGGCGGTTCTGAAAGAGAAGAGAATTTAGAGAAATTAGAAACAAGAATTGAAGAGCTCCATATGGATAAAAATACCCTATGGTGGTACATAGATACAAGAAGATATGGAACAGCACCTCACTCAGGTTTTGGGTTAGGATTTGAAAGGTTGCTCCTATTTGTTACAGGCATGGCCAATATCCGCGATGTTATTCCTTTCCCACGTGCCCCAAAAAATGTTGAATTTTAAATAAAATATAATATGCTTGTAATTGGAATTGCCGGAGGAACCGGTTCTGGAAAAACCACAGTAGTTCGAGAGATTATTAAAATCTTATCGGATAGCGAGGTTGTGGTAATTCCTCAGGATTCCTACTACAAAGACAATAGCCATTTGCCCCTAGAGCAAAGGCTAGAACTCAACTTTGACCATCCCGATTCAATTGATTTTAAATTGCTTGTAAAGCACATTAAAGAGCTTAAATCTGGCAAAGCAATAGAAGAACCAGTCTACTCATATTTAACATGCTCAAGATCTGATACCGAAACTGTAAAGGTGAAACCATCTAAAGTAGTAATTATAGAAGGTATTCTTATTTTTACATGTGCCGATCTTAGAAACACAATGGATATTAAAGTCTTTGTAGATGCCGATGCAGACGACCGCCTAGGTAGGGTTATAACTAGAGACAACATAGAAAGGGGTAGAACTATAGAGAAAGTTCTTGAAAGATACGAAAAGACAGTAAAACCCATGCATCTTCAGTTTATAGAGCCCAGTAAAAGATATGCCGATATTATAGTTCCGCAAGGTGGCCATAATCAAGTAGCAATTGGTATCCTTCTCGCAACAATAGAGAAGGTATTAAACAAAAAATAATGTTCAAAAGAGATAATAATGCTGGCATCTACTTAACCGTGGCATTTCATCTATTACTGCTAATTATTTTTTTAGGCACCAGAATAGATTTTATGCTTCGAGAAGAGACCTCATTTATTCTCGACTTCTCCAAAGAAGAACTTGATCGAATTGATCAGGCTGCAGCGCCATTCATCGCTTACCTCAATGCCCATGCGTGAGGGAAAAGCACACGTGAAATAATCAGAATTGTTCAAGAATAATAAAAAGA
>CAZHHY010000077.1:0-8755 GCA_964532375.1 uncultured Muribaculaceae bacterium | reverse complement strand
TTAGCCCACGAGCGCCCAATTTGTACTCTATAGCTGTTTCTACTATAAAGTCTAACACCTCTTTCTCTATAGTAAGCTTTACGCCATCCATATCAAAAAGTCTCTCATACTGCTTAATCAAAGCGTTCTTAGGCTTAGTTAAGATATCTCTTAGAGCTTTTTTGTCTAGTGGCTCCAAATAGGTAAGCACTGGCAAACGGCCAATAATTTCTGGAATAAGCCCATATGAACGTAAGTCTTGAGGAGCAACATATTTAAGCAGGTTATTGAGATCTATCTTATCCTTGGCAGTAGCAGTGCCATAGCCAACAATTTGAGTATTCAACCTTTGTGAGATTTTCCTATCAATACCCTCAAATGCTCCACCACAAATAAATAAGATATTTTTGGTATTAACCGCTATCATTCTTTGCTCGGGGTGCTTGCGTCCACCCTGTGGTGGTACATTCACAACACTACCCTCTAGTAGTTTGAGCATAGCTTGTTGTACTCCCTCTCCCGAAACGTCTCTTGTAATTGATGGATTGTCACTTTTACGTGCAATTTTATCAATCTCGTCTATAAAGACAATACCTCTCTGAGCTCTCTCTACATCATAGTCTGCCTCTTGAAGCAAACGTGTTAAGATGCTCTCTACATCTTCACCAACGTAGCCTGCTTCTGTAAGAACAGTTGCATCTACAATAGTGAAAGGAACATCTAACATTTTTGCAATACTCCTAGCCATAAGAGTTTTGCCTGTGCCAGTTTGTCCTACAAGCAATATGTTGGATTTCTCTAAATCTAGGTCGTCGCCCGAAGGATGATTGATTCTCTTGTAATGATTATAGACAGCAACAGCCAAATACCTTTTAGCCTGGTCTTGACCAATAACATATTGGTCTAAAAACTCGGTAATCTCTTTTGGTTTAAGCAGCTTACCCTCGCCTGTAGATGGCTTAGATTTCTTAGAGTTAGCAACTTCTTTAGAAAAATCTACAGCTTGCTGAGCGCATTCACCACATATTGCAGAAATATCTCCTGCAATAAGCACATCTACCTCATCTTTACCTCTCCCGCAAAAAGCACAAAAATCGTTATATTTAGAAGGCATCTATTTCTTTTTATTGGGGTTGGTTAAGATCTCGTCAATCATTCCATACTCTTTAGCTTCAGTTGCACGCATCCAATAATCTCTATCGGCGTCTTTCTCTATCTGCTTTATAGGGCGGCCAGAGTGTAAAGAGATAATTTCGTAAAGTTCTTTCTTAAGTGTTACAATTTGCTTAGCAGTAATCTCAATATCACTTGCTTGCCCTTCTGCACCACCCATAGGCTGGTGTATCATTACTCTAGAATGAGGCAATACAGATCTCTTGCCATGAGCACCAGAGGTTAGCAAAATTGCCGCCATTGAGGCAGCCATACCAGTACAAATTGTTGCTACATCAGAAGAGACCAATTGCATAGTATCGTAAATACCAAGCCCTGCATATACTCCACCACCTGGTGAGTTAATGTAGAGCTGAATATCTGATTTACTCTCGGTAGAGTCTAAGTAGAGCAGTTGTGCCTGAATAATATTGGCAACATCGTCGTTAATAGGAACTCCTAAGAAAATTATCCTATCCATCATTAGCCTAGAAAACACATCCATAGCAACAATATTGAGCTGCCTCTCTTCAATAATGGTAGGATTTAAATAAGCCCCATAAAGGGAGTTAACCCTATGAAGAGTTAGACTGCTTATACCTTTGTGCTTAATAGCATATTTTTCAAAATCAGTAGCCATAACTCGTTATTTTATAGATTTAATAATTAGTTTGTAAGTTCTCTAAGCTTCTCAATAGAGATACTCTTTTTATCTAGAGTAACCACGGTGCGGACATAGTTAAGAACTAAATCTTCCTCTACCTTTTCATATATTCTTTTTGCCTCTTTCTCATTAGAAAGAATAGATTCTGCATAATGATCTAACTGTTCTTGAGGTGCATTGTTCAAACCATACATAGCAAATTGATATGCTGCAATCTTACGTGCTTGATTTAGAAGATCTTCGCGAGTCATCTTTATCTCTTGTTGCTGAGTAATGAATTGACGAATCATTTGCCAGCGGAAATCTTTAAGGAAAAGCTCAAAATCTTTCTCTATCTCTTCCATGGTAAATTTACCTTCATTTGCAGTAAATAGCCATCTTTTAAGGAACTCTTCTGGTAAAGCAATTGCTGCCTTTTCTATAAGAGTCTCGCGAGCATCTAGCATAAATCTATAGTCGCTCTCTTGAGAATATTCTGCTTTAATCCTCTCCTCAATTTTTGCGTCAAATTCTTCATTGCTATTAACAACTCCAGCTCCAAACATTTTATCGAAAAGCGTTTGATCTATAGCTGCATCGGCAAATCTCTTAACCTCTTTTATTACAACTGTATGAATAGGTTCAATAGTTGAAAGCTCTTCTTTTTTAACTTTGAGCATAGCAGCTCTATCTGTCTCATTTTCGAAGGCTTTGTTCACATCTATCTCAAAACTATCTTCACTCTTTTTACCAATAAACTCTTTCTTAACCTCTTCGTTGGCAATTGAACGTAAAGCAATATAAGTTCCCTCAACCTTATTTTCACCTTGGATAAGATCTGCAACAATAAAGTCATCTTCGCCTACAACCTCTGTATTTTCTAGGCTACCATACTGCTTGAGCAAATTAGAAACATACTTATTTTTCTCTTCTTTGCTTATCTCTACATCATAATAGACAATCTTATCATCTGAAGTAAGATTCATCTCAAGCTTAGGAGCTGTTGCAATATCAAAAGAGACAGAAAATTCGTCATCATTTTCCCAGTCAATAGGTTTTTGCTCTGTTTCGTTAGGCAGAGGCTCACCTATCAAATTTAAATTATTCTCTGATATGTAATTATTGAGCCCGTCAGATATAACACCGTTTACTGCATCTAGTAAGGCAGTTCTACCATGCATCTTATCTATAAGAGACATAGGCGCCATACCCTTACGGAAGCCTTTAATATCTGCATTACGGCGGAAGTCGCTAAGAATCTTTTTTCTTTTATCGGCGTAGTCTTCCTTTTCGATGTTAAGAGTGACTATAAGAGTCAAGTCGTCTACATTCTTTTGTGTGATCTTCATATATAAATTGTTTCAAAATCTACTAAATAAACAAAAAAGCAGATATCCCAAAGGGAATCTGCCTTTCTTTGTGCGGGCAAAGGGACTCGAACCCCCACGCCTCTCGGCACCAGATCCTAAGTCTGGCGCGGCTACCAATTACGCCATGCCCGCTTTCTTTGAGGAATGCAAAGGTAAAACTTTTTTTTATTCTTGCAATACTCTTTATCAAAAAAGATTAATATTTTTTAAATTTTAATAAAACCCAACTATCCAATAGAGTTTGTGACACTAAAGTGAGACCTTGTTTGAGGCACGCTTGTTCAATTGCGGGAGCATCTTGCGAGTAAAATCCACTCAAAATAATAGAACCGTCACTCTTTAATGCATTGGAATAGACCTCAATATCTGAAAGAATAATGTTCCTATTAATATTTGCGAGTATAATATCGTATTGGTTTTTCTTTATAAGAGATGAATCGCCAGTTAGTACATTTATTTTATTGCCAACTCCATTTTTTTCGCTATTTTCACGAGCCGATTCGGCAGCAATAAGGTCTATATCTATCGCATCTACCGGGAAATTTGCACCACGCAGTACTGCTAGTATAGCCAATATGCCCGTTCCACAACCCATATCAAGCACCTGCTTGCCCTTAAACTCATGATCTAGCATAGCCTCAATCATCAAATGGGTGGTTTGATGATGCCCTGTTCCAAAGGCCATTTTAGGATCAATCACAATATTATACTCGGTGTTTGGTAAATCTTTATGAAACCCAGCCTTTACAGTACATCTTTGCCCCACAACAATAGGATTAAAATTACTTTCCCACACTAGATTCCAGTTTTGGTATTCAATGAATTTATGAGACACCTTAATTTTAAAACTATCCACCCCATCAAAAGAAGAGAGCAACGTTTTTAAATCTTGTGCACAAAAAGCATCTTGAGAGATATATGCTTTTAGAAAAGGTGCTTCATTTACAAAACTCTCAAACGGCAAATCTTCTATAACCGAAACAACAATATCTGAAAACTCCTCTGAAAAAGGAGTAATCTCTATATTAACCTCTATATAGTTCATTAAAAAGATTTAATTATTGCTGCAAAATCCTGAGCTACCAAAGCTGCACCACCAATAAGGCCACCATCTACATCATCTTTTGAGAATAACTCTTGTGCATTAGAGGGCTTGCAACTTCCACCATAGAGGATAGGAGTATTATCTGCATAGGCTGCAAATTTATTGGCAATAGATCTTCTTATATATGCGTGCATCTCTTCGGCTTGGTCTGATGTTGCTGTTTTGCCAGTACCAATAGCCCAAACAGGCTCATAAGCTACCACTACATTTGCTAATTCAACACCACGTAATTTATATAACACCTCTTTTATTTGGGCAGAAACAATTTCGAAATGTCTATTAGATTCACGCTCTTCTAGCTTCTCTCCAACACAATATATAGGTATCATGCCGGCAGAAAGTACGAGGTTTATTTTTTTAAGTAAGATTTCACTACTCTCATTAAAATATTCTCTTCTCTCTGAGTGGCCTAATATTACATATTTACACGAGAGCTCTTTTAACACATTTACAGATACTTCGCCTGTGTAGGCACCCGATTCCATATGGGAACAATTTTGAGCAGCAAGAGCGATATGGCTTTTTTCATCTTTCAAAATCTTACCAAGATGTGATAGATGAGTAAAAGGAGGCGCAATTATTACCTCTACATTTGGGTCGAAATCGCTAGACAAAAAAATTAACTGTCTTACTAAAAGTTCACCCTCTGCAACCGAAGTGTTCATCTTCCAGTTACCTGCAACTATTTTTTTTCTCATAATGTGTGATTATTAATTAATTTCTAAACAGACTACAAAAATACAAAAATTAAATCAAAGAGATTTATCTTTTTTTGCACTATCTTAGTGGCCAAAAAGATAACAAATTCATTGAAAGTAAGAAAATCATATATCACTTGGTATTTTGCCATAATTATCTCATTGTTAATCCTTATAATCCTTAACCTGCTACTGGGGTCTGTATTATTACCTATAGATGAGATTTTCGCAGCTATTACTGGAGCAGATGCACCAAGCTGGGTTAGCAATATTCTTTTTTCATATCGCATCCCAAAGGCTATCACAGCGTTACTGGCTGGTGCAGCCCTCTCTATTTGCGGTTTGCAAATGCAAACTCTCTTTAGAAACCCATTGGCAGATCCTTTCATTTTAGGTATAAGCTCTGGAGCTGGCCTTGGAGTAGCAATTTTTGTAATGGGCTTTTCGGCTTTTGGAATTACACTCTCTAGCTCTTTCCTTGCAAATATTGGGATTGTAACTGCTGCCTGGCTAGGTGCATTTGGAGTAACGTTACTTATACTATTAGTCTCTCAAAGGCTCCGCGATAACATCTCTCTGCTTATCTTTGGTATAATGATTGCCAGTGTTACAGGTGCAATCATCTCACTTATTCAATATTTCTCTTCTTCTACAGATCTCAAAATATTTGTAATGTGGACAATGGGCAGCTTTTCTGGCCTCTCATCTACTAAGATTTGGATTATGTTCCTACTAGTTATGGTGGGGTTTGCCCTCTCTGTATATAATATCAAAGATTTAAATGCGTTGCTACTTGGCGAGGCATATGCAAAGAGTTTAGGCGTTAACCTAGAAAGCACCCGCCGAAGAATACTTATAGCCACCACCCTATTGGCCGGTAGTATAACTGCATTTTGTGGCCCAATTGGCTTTATAGGAATAGCTGTTCCACATATAGCTAGAATGATTTTTAAAAATGCAAACCACAAAGTATTACTACCAGCAACAGCACTGTTGGGAGCTGCTCTAATGATTTTTGCCGACACCGTATCTCAGTTACCAGGGCAAGCTCAAATTTTACCAATTAACACAGTGAGCGCTCTAATTGGAGTACCTGTAATACTGTACATTATTCTAAAGAGTAAAATTGTATAACTATGAACCAAGCAACGCAAGAGAGAGAAGTTATACTTCAGCTCAACAATGTATCTCTAGGATATAACAAAACAATTTACAGCAATATTAATGCACATGCTAGTAAAGGAGAGATGGTCGCAATTATAGGCGCCAACGGAACTGGCAAGAGCACTCTTCTTAAATCTATCTCTGGAGTCCAACCATACAAAAAGGGCCAGATATCTATTTTGGGTAAAGAGATCAAACAATACAAGCCAAGCCAACTTGCGCTAAACGTCTCTTTTGTACCCTCACAAAGCCCAAGAGCTAAAAATTTTTCTCTCTCAGATATGCTTGCAACTGGGTGCTACAATAGAAGTAATTGGCTAGGCACTATCTCTAATGAAGATGAAATTCTAATTAAAGAGACTCTCGAAAAAGTAGGCTTAGCAAACTTCCAAAACCGAGACGTATCTACTCTAAGCGATGGCGAATTTCAAAGAGCAGCTATTGCTAGAAGCCTTGTACAAGACAGTCAAATTATTCTACTAGACGAGCCCACTGCTTTCCTAGATATTGCGAATAAAATTATTGTGGCAAATCTCCTTAAAGCGATAGCTCAAAAAGGGAATAAAACCATTATCTTCTCTACTCACGATCTATTGCAAGCAATAAAGATTTGCGATAAAATATGGATTCTTGGGTATAGCGAATTCTTAGAAGGGAGCCCAAGTTCCTTAATAGAAAAAGGAGCCTTTGACAAAATATTCAAAGACTCCTCTTTAAGATTCGATTCAACACTACTTACTTTCGTCTAGCATTTTTGCAATTGCTTTTGCCAATCTCTTAACACCCTCTTCGGTTCGCTCATCGTCCATAAACGAGAAGTTAATTCTCAATGTGTTTTTGCCAGATCCATCGCAATGGAAGGCCTCGCCTATAACAAATGCAACGTCTTCTTTAATTGCCACTTCAAATAATTTGGTAGCATCGTTACCTTCTGGTAAAGTTACAAATAAGAATAAGCCACCTTCTGGTTTTGTCCAAGTAACTCCCTCTGGCATATATTTGTCAAAGCAAGCAAGCATATGGTTACGCTTATTTTTATAAAACTCTATTGTTTTGCCAAGATTTTTATCAAATAACCCTTTCTCAAAATAGCGAGTAATTACTGCTTGATCGAAAACAGGTGCACATAAATCTGTAGATTGTTTAGCCACAACCAATTTCTCTATAATTTGCTCTGGAGCAATTACCCAACCTAAACGGAAACCTGGAAGAACAGTTTTAGATAATGTACCAAATAACATTACTCTCTCGTTGTTCATTGAGTATAAAAGTGGTTGCTGCTGACCCTCGAAACGGATCTCTCTGTATGGGCTATCTTCTATAATAAGAAGATCATATTTTTCTGCCACATCTAAAACCATCTTTCTTTGTTTAAGATCCATAGTAATTCCAGAAGGATTTTGAAAATCAGGAATAGTATAGATAAACTTAGGCTTTTTGCCACTAGCAATAAGAGTTTTTACAACAACCTCAAGTTCCTCGTCTTTAGGGACTCCTATAGGATTTGCCTGGTAAGACCAAAATGCTTGAAGTGCTCCAAGATATGATGGGAGACCACAAATGATAGTGTCGCCCGGGCTAATAAAAATCTTTGAAGTTAAATCAATTGCCTGTTGAGAAGAGGTAGTAATAAGAATATTTTTCTTTGTAATTTTCAACCCTTGGGCTCTGTATCTTTCAGCTAAAATTTCACGAAGTTTCTCGTTGCCTTCGGTTGGGCCATATTGTAAAGCTTTAGTACTATCTTGCTCTAAAACCTCTTGCATAATCACTTTTAGATCTTCTACCGGAAAGGTAGATGGATTTGGAAAACCTCCTGCAAATGAGATAACCTCAGGCCTGTTTGCAACACTTAATAGATCGCGAATTGCAGATCTTCTCATACTTTTTGCGTTGTCCGACAGAATGTTTTGAATGTTTAGTGCCATATTTTAGTATTTATTTTATACAAAATTACTAAATTGTAATTCAAAATCAAAAAATTCTTTCTTTTATCAAGAGATTTAATTACTATATCTAAACATATTGCTGTTTATATGGTTTAATCATATAAATTAGTAATATTACACATCTCTCCTACTCCAAAATTATTAATACTTTTGTAAAAAAAATTATGTCGGTTATAAGAGTAACAAAAGAGTTCCGTTTCGAGGGAGCTCACGCACTAGTTAACTACGATGGCAAATGCCGTTTTATTCATGGGCACTCCTACAGGCTGTTTGTCACACTAAAAGGGACTCCTAAAGAGGGTAATAAAGATCCAAAATCTGGAATGGTAATAGATTTTTCGGAATTAAAAGCAATTATAAATAAAATCATTATAGATCGTTTCGATCATGCCCTCATTTTAAGAGACGATGCAAAATTGGCCAAGGAGCTATCTGAAACTTACTGTAGTGTTATTATCACTCCATTTCAGCCAACTTGCGAGAATTTAGCAATCCATTTTGCACAACTTATTTTAGAAGAACTCCCAAGTTACCTCCATTTACATGGTCTTAAATTATATGAAACACCATCCTCTTTTGTAGAGTGGTTGGCAGAAGACAATCTTTAATGAAAAAACTAATTTTAATAGATGGGCATGCCCTCATATTTAAGATGTACTATGCATTTTTGAGGCGCCCCATGGTAAACTCAAAAG
>CAZHHY010000076.1:0-8771 GCA_964532375.1 uncultured Muribaculaceae bacterium | reverse complement strand
AAGAGATGACTTTTAAAATCGGGTCGTGCAGTGTGGGCATTCCATTGCGTCTGTCACGGTTGGCCAGAGTTCCTGTGACGCTTGTGGTATCGTTGATTTCTGCAGGGGCAATCAATTGAGGTGCGAATATCGTTATTATTCAAGAATTCTCCAACTTTTTTTGCATAATCGTTGAATTTTTCACTAATAGGCAATATTACAACCTGCTCTGGAGTGAGCCATAATGGGAACTTTCCACCTGTATGCTCAATGAGAACAGCCACGAATCTCTCCATAGATCCAAATGGTGCTCTATGAATCATTACAGGTCTATGCCTCTTGTCATCGGCACCAACATATTCAAGTTCAAATCTTTCTGGAAGATTATAATCTACCTGTATTGTGCCGAGTTGCCATTTTCTTCCAATTGCATCTTTAACCATGAAGTCTAGCTTAGGACCATAGAAAGCAGCTTCACCTGTTTCTACAACTGTCTTTAACCCCTTCATTTCAGCTGCTTTTATAATTGCACTCTCTGCCTTATCCCAATTTTCGTCTGAACCAATGTACTTCTCTTTGTTATTTGGGTCTCTTAAAGAAATTTGTGCAGTATAATCTTTAAAGTCTAATGTTCTAAAAATATAAAGAACAATATCTATTACTTTTATAAACTCCTCTTCTAATTGATCTGGGCGGCAAAAGATATGAGCATCGTCTTGAGTAAAGCCTCTCACTCTTGTTAAACCATGAAGTTCGCCACTTTGTTCATAACGATATACAGTTCCAAACTCGGCAAGCCTTAAAGGCATGTCTTTATACGATCTTGGTTTGGTTTTATATATCTCGCAATGGTGCGGGCAATTCATTGGCTTAAGCAAAAACTCTTCGCCCTCTTGCGGAGTATGAATTGGCTGAAAAGAGTCTTGTCCATATTTAGCATAGTGGCCAGATGTAACATAAAGTTCTTTCTGTCCAATGTGAGGAGTTATAACTGGCAAATAACCAGCTTTTTTCTGAACTGTTTTAAGAAAGTTCTCTAACCTCTCTCTTAGCATAGCCCCTTTTGGAAGCCATAAAGGGAGGCCTTGACCCACCCTTTGCGAAAATGCAAACAGTTCTAACTCTTTACCTATCTTTCTATGGTCTCTTTTCTTAGCCTCTTCTAGCATTACCAAATATTCATCTAGCAATTTTTTCTGAGGGAATGTTACACCATATATGCGGGTAAGCATTTTGTTTTTTTCATTACCTCTCCAATAAGCACCTGCTATAGAAGTTAACTTTATAGCCTTTATCACAGAAGTATCTGCTAGGTGTGGGCCACGGCAAAGATCGGTAAAAGAGCCATTGGTATAAAACGAAATAGTTCCATCTTCAAGATCTTTTATTAGTTCACACTTATATTCATCTCCCCTCTTCGAGTAGATGGCCATTGCCTCATCTTTACTAATATCTCTTCTTTCAAATGTCTGCTTCTCTCTTGCGAGCTCTAGCATTTTCTCTTCAATTTTCTTAAGATCGGCCTCTACAATAGATGTACCTCCAGTATCTACGTCGTAATAAAAGCCTGTTTCAATAGATGGACCTATGCCGAATTTTATTCCTGGGTATAATTGTTCTAGCGCCTCTGCCATAAGGTGCGAAGAGGAGTGCCAGAAAGTGCTCTTTGCCTCCTGGTCTTCCCATTTGTGCAACTTAAGCGTTGAATCTTGGGTAATAGGCCTAACTATTTCTGTTATTTTTGAATTAACCGTAGCAGCAAGTATCTCCGATGCCAAACGTGGGCTAATAGAGTTAGCAACTTCAAAGGGAGTAATCCCTTTTTCGTACTGACGGACGCTCCCATCAGGAAAGGTAATATTTATCATATTGTAGCTCATTTCTAATCAACCCACAAAAGTAAATATTATTTCATTAAAATCTAAATTTTGTATCAATACATATTTTATATAAATTTGATAAATTATAACTTAATTATTAACCTTGTTAATCAAAACATTATGCAATCAAATAGAATAAGAACAGCTGCAACAAGCGGACTTTTGCTTGCTCTGGTAACAATTATAAGTGTTCTTGTCCAATTCGCTCTAGAACCTGGCAAGACAATTAATCTAATAATATGGACAATAAAATCTGTAGGGAGTATTTGGTTGCTCTATTATTTCATTAAAGAGTATGCAAAACCATCTAACTTATTTACATATAAAGATGGCTTTCGCTATGGCTTCTTAATAGCATTATTCTCTTCTATTGTTTGTGCTGCATATATGTTTTTCCATTATGCAATATTATTTCCCGATTCTACTGCTGCACAAATAGACCTAATAAGTGAAATGATGGCATCTTCTAACCCCGAGGCAGTAGAGACATTCGAAAGAATTTCACCGCTGTTACCTCAAATCATATTTATCACTATACTTATTTACTACACCATAATTGGAGCAATAGCATCTGCAATAATTGCAAACTACACTAAAAAAGGTTCAATTTTTGATGAACCTATAAACTTATAATTACAATGGATTTATCTATAGTTATATCTGTACTAAATGAAGAAGAGTCTCTTACCGAACTCATCCCCTGGATAAAAAGAGCTCTAGAGGGCGAGAATCTAGAATATGAGATAATACTAATTGACGATGGAAGTACAGATGCATCTTGGAATATTATAGAGCAACTTGCAAAAAATTATCCTGTCAAAGGCATTTCGTTTAGAAGAAACTATGGTAAATCTGCAGCTCTCTATTGTGGGTTCGAATTAGCTCAAGGAGACTATGTAGTAACTATGGATGCAGATTTGCAGGATAGTCCCGAAGAGATTGTGCCAATGATAGAGATGATACGTAATGAGGGTTACGACTTAGTTTCTGGGTGGAAAAAGAAAAGGCACGATGGCTTCTTCAGTAAAAACCTACCTTCTAAAATTTACAATGCAACTGCAAGAAAGGTAACTAAAATTAAACTACACGACATGAATTGTGGGCTAAAAGCCTACAAGAAAGAAGTTGTAAAAAACATAGAGGTTTATGGAGAGATGCACCGATACATTCCTTACTTATCTAAAAATGCTGGATTTTCTAATATTGGAGAGAAGGTAGTTGTGCATAGAGCAAGAAAGTTTGGAAAGAGTAAATTTGGGATGAACCGGTTTGTAAATGGATTTTTAGACCTTTTATCATTATGGTTTCTATCTAGGTTTGGTAAAAAGCCAATGCACTTTTTTGGACTAATAGGGTCGCTTACATTTTTAATAGGTGCAATTATCTCCATTTATCTTATAATTCAAAAAATAATAACTCAATCTAAAGGACTGCCATTCAGAGCTGTCACCGACCAACCTCTGTTTTACATCTCATTAGTAGCTTTAATTATTGGAATGCAACTATTCTTATCTGGCTTTCTTGCAGAGCTAATTAGTAGAAACAGCAGTGAAAGAAATCATTATAAAATAAAAAAAAATATATAGCATTGATATATATATATCCATTTATTTAGTACTTTTTAAAAAAAATAGTTATGATAAAAACCTACTCTTTTCCAAGTGTTTATGAATCTACGCTTAGGGACTTCGCTACTAGCAACGATCCCATATTAGGCTTTTCTAAATTGAAATATGACGGTGCAGAATACCTTGTTGGTTTACAAGCACTAAACGAAGGTATTTCTCCTCATAAATTCATAAATCCATCTCCAGAAGACATCGATTATAAGGTAGTCTCGCAGTCTGCTCTAATTTTGGCCATAAACTCTTTACAAGGTGAGAGTAAGAATGGAAAGATTCCAAAAATGGTAATAACAAGTGGCTTCCCATATGCTACATATCAGTTCAACAAAGATGCAGCAGCCGATTATTTCAAAGAAGAAAAAATAATTTCATACTTTAAGGCAAACGAAGAAGGTTCTCAAAAATCTGAACAAAGAATTGTCGCTGTTAGCTCTATTTCCATTATACCTGAATTAGTAGGTTGCGACACTGCTGTTAGAAAAGGCGACAACCCCATAGATGGCAATTTTATCCTTATAAGTCTTGGCTACGGCACATGTGAAGGAGCTTTAAGTACTCCCGAAGGATTATCGGCTCATACACTTTTTAGCACGCATGGCATTAGCTACCCTGTAAACATATTTACTCAAGAGCTTACAAAACACACCTATTTACAAATGCGTACAGAGCATCAGGTAGACCAGCTCTTTACTAAAGGTTTTATGTTTGTAAACAGAAAGAGAAGAGATTTCACAGCCGAGAAAAAACTTGCCCTTGAGATGTATTATTCAAACGTTATCTCTCCTACAATAAGGCGTTATATTTCAGATCAAGACTTTGAGTCTTGTAGCAAAATTGTTATTACTGGTGGAGGTGATCTTCATAAAGATTTAATTGCTCTTTTCAATGAGGAATTTGGAGAAGTCCTTACTGTTCACCTTTATGAGAATCCCGATAAATGTGCTGCAAACGGATATGCATTATACTCAAAGCTTAATTTTCAACTAAACGATAAAGACGGAGTTTATTCTACAGATAACGAAGGCGATACTGCTTACATAGGTATAGACATAGGAAATGCTAGTACATCTGTATCTATCCTTTCAAAATCAAGTAACGGCTCTACTCAATCTGGCCCTACCCTTTAACACACCCTACCCTTTAACACAAAAGAGAAGCAATAAATAAAAAAGCAGGAACAATAAATATTGTTCCTGCTTTTTCTTTTTAGAATTATTGTCAATAAACTATATCACCTACAGCATCTATATAGACTGCCTATGCTCTGCTGCAGCCAAAGCCTTTAAGCTCTCTTCAAATTCATCTTCCGAGATTATTTTGCAGGAGCCATTAAAGACACCGCCCTCTTCAATAAATACTTTATTACAAGCTATTTTACCTTTAAAAGTACCAGTTTTTCTTAATCCAAAATACTCTTTTAACAAAAGTTTACCATCCATTTCTCCCCACACGTCGCAACTCTTGGCAACAGCCTCCCCTATAAGATGTGCAGAATCTCCAATTACAAGCTTTCCAGTTGTAGTTATTTTGCCCTCAAAAAAGCCATCTATCCGAATATCTGCATTAGAGTTTAGAGTTCCACGAAACTCCGATCCCGAAGAGATGCGATTGACTTCATTTACATGAGTAGAAACTTCGTTTTTTGACATTGTGCTAAATTTTTATATGTGAATAACCTCGTCGTGAGAAGCGGCGGCTGCCTCCATTATAGACTCACTCATTGTTGGATGTGGGTGAATCGAGTGCATAATATCTCTTGCAGTTGCCCCCATTTTTCTAGCAACAACAATGCCCGAGAGCATTTCAGTTACGTTTGCACCTACTAAATGAGCGCCAAGAATAGTATCATCTTTAGGGTTTAGCAATAATTTAACAAACCCATCTCTCTCTCCAGATGCCGAGGCTTTTCCCGAAGCAGTAAAAGGGAACTTACCAACTTTATACTCTATTCCTTTCTCTTTGAGAGCTCTTTCTGTAGTTCCTACCGACGCAATTTCTGGAGATGTATAGGTACATGCAGGAATATTTCCATAGTCTAAAGGCTTTGCATCTAGCCCTGCAATCTTTTCTACACAGCATATTGCCTCTGCCGATGCTACGTGCGCCAAAGCTGGAGTTGCAATTACATCGCCTATAGCATAAATCCCTTGCTTATTGGTGCAATAAAAATCATCTACAACAATTTTACCTCTTTGAGTTGTTATACCCAACTCTTCTAGTCCCAAATTCTCTATATTTGAAACAATACCAACAGCACTCAATACCTTTTCGGCTTCTATAATTTCTTCTCCCTTTTTAGTAGCAACTGTAATTTTACAATTTTCGCCACTAGTATCTACCTGTTTAACTTGAGCAGAAACCATAACTTTTATACCCATTTTCCTGAATGAACGGCTTAATTGAGCCGAAACATCATCGTCTTCTAAAGGTACAATAGATGGAAGATATTCAATAAGATGTACCTGAGAGCCCATTGATTTATAGAAGAAAGCAAATTCACTACCAATGGCACCCGAGCCTATTACAGCTATGCTCTTAGGCAAAGTTTCTGGAACCAAAGCATCTCTGTAAGAAATTATCTTATTGCCATCTATTGGAGCAAAGGGAAGAGAATTAGCTCTTGCTCCTGTTGCAATAATTATATTTTTTGCTTTGTGAATCTCTTTACTACCCTCTATGTTCGTAACCTCTACCTCTCCCTCTTTTATAATTTTACCAAAACCATTAATAATAGTTATTTTACTGTTTTTAAAAAGGTATTCAATACCTCTACTCATTCCCGTTGCCACACTACGGCTTCTCTCAACTACCTTCTTTATATCTGGAATGATCTCTCCGGTTACCTCAAATCCATACTCTGCTCCCTTTTGAGCATAATGGAAAGCCTGTGCACTTTTAAGAAGGGCCTTTGTAGGAATACATCCCCAATTTAAACAAACGCCGCCTAGTTCAGATTTCTCTACTACGGCAACATTAAGCCCAAGTTGAGCTGCTCTAATCGCAGCAACATAGCCTCCTGGCCCAGAGCCAATTATAATAATGTCGAACATGATATTATCTTATTTTTAGTTACTATAAACACAATCTCTTTAAAATTACTGTTAATCAGTTGCTCCATGGCAATTTTTGTACTTCTTACCACTCCCACAAGGGCATGGTTCGTTTCTTCCAACCCTCTTTTCTACATGAACAGGAGCTTGAGATTTTGGTTCACTAGAAGAGGTCATTAAATCAGACCTTGAAGTTTGCATATTAGATAGGTCTGTCTTGCGCCTTTGTTCTTCGCGAAGTTTAGAAGGGTCTCTTTGAACATCTCTAAGAGGAATATGTGCTTTAAGTAAGAAACTAAGAACATCTTTGTTAACCCGGTCTAACATGTTTTGAAAAAGCTGAAAACTCTCAAATTTATAAATTAGTAAAGGGTCTTTCTGTTCGTAGGTTGCGTTTTGTACAGATTGTTTAAGATCGTCCATCTCTCTAAGATGCTCTTTCCAATACTCATCTATCATCATCAAAATTATGCTCTTGCTCAAAGATCGAGCAATTTCACGGCCCTCTGTCTCATAAGACCTTTTGAGGTTTACAACAGCCTGCATAATTTTTGAGCCATCACTCACAGGAATTGCAATATTATCATATGTTGCACTTTGAGTCTCGTATACCTGCTTAATAATTGGCCAAGATTGCAACACTAACGAATCTATCCTTCTCTTATAATCGCCTTGTATTTTCTGTAAAAGTTTGTTTGTTACGCTCTCTTTTGACTCGTTTTCGAAAAAAGCTTGATCCATACCGGGTTCAACAGATAGCTGCCTAATTGTTTCTAGCGAAAATTCATCAAAAGTGACCTGTCCATGTGTGTTTTGAACTATAGATTCACAAAAATCTGTCATCATATTCTGAACGTCTACATCTACTCGCTCTCCATATAGTGCATTCTTCCTTCGAGTATATATAACCTCTCTTTGAGAATTCATAACATCGTCATATTCAAGAAGTCTCTTTCTTATTCCAAAGTTATTTTCCTCTACTTTTTTCTGCGCCCGTTCAATAGATTTAGAGAGCATTGAGTGCTGAAGCACCTCGCCCTCTTTCATTCCCATTTTGTCTACCATTCCCGAAATTCTCTCAGAACCAAACAACCTCATAAGGTCGTCTTCTAGAGAGACAAAGAAACTAGATGAGCCTGGGTCTCCCTGGCGGCCTGCACGGCCTCTAAGCTGACGGTCTACACGTCTTGAGTCGTGCCTTTCAGTTCCTATAATAGCCAAACCTCCTGCCTCTTTAACGCCTGCTCCAAGTTTAATGTCTGTACCACGGCCTGCCATATTTGTGGCAATAGTTACTGCCCCTGCAATACCTGCTTCGGCAACAATATCGGCCTCTTTGGCATGCTGTTTTGCATTCAGTACATTGTGTTTAATACCCCTTATTTTTAACATCCTATTTAACAACTCCGAGACCTCTACCGAGGTAGTACCAACTAAGACTGGCCTACCAGCTTTTGTTAAAGTTACAATCTCGTCTATAACCGCGTTATACTTTTCACGCTTGGTCTTGTAAATCATATCTTCCATATCCTTCCTCACAATAGGCCGGTTGGTAGGTATAACAACAACATCTAGCTTATAGATAGACCAGAACTCACCGGCTTCTGTCTCGGCAGTACCTGTCATACCCGCAAGTTTGTGGTACATTCTAAAGTAGTTTTGAAGAGTAATAGTGGCAAAGGTTTGCGTTGCGGCCTCTACTTTAACCATCTCTTTGGCCTCGATTGCTTGGTGCAACCCATCTGAATAGCGTCTTCCTTCTAGAATCCTTCCAGTTTGCTCATCTACAATTTTAATCTTATTGTCCATAACAACATACTCCACATCCTTTTCGAACATGGTATATGCTTTCATAAGTTGGTTAACTGTGTGAACTCTCTCACTTTTAATAGCATAATCACTTAAAATAGTATCTTTTCTGCTCAGTTTTTCTTCGGCAGCAAGATCGCTTTTTTCTAGTTCAGAAATTTCGGTGCCTATATCGGGAAGTATAAAAAATTTACTATCACTTACATTCTTGGCAATTAGCTCATGCCCCTTGTCTGTAAGGTCTACAGATCTTTGCTTCTCATCAATAACAAAAAACAGATCATCTGTAATTAAATGCATAAACTTGTTGTTATCTTGCATATGGTAATTCTCTGTTTCAAGGAGAATTTGCTTCATCCCTGGTTCACTCAGAAATTTTATAAGAGGGTTATATCTTGGTAATCCCTTATATGCACTTAGCAATAGTT